>NZ_QQWY01000099.1:0-1415 GCF_003950455.1 Sphingomonas sp. ABOLE | reverse complement strand
CGGCGCCGGCGGATGACCGTCATGGCGACCAGGCAGGACTATGACGGCTTTGCCGAGCAACTCGCTGCTATCGGGCGCCCTATCATCGTCGGGTTCGAGGCGACGGGTAATTACCATCGTACGCTGGCGCACCGGCTGCTGACGGCAGGGTTCGAGCTGCGCCTCATCTCGTCGGTCGCGCTCGCCAGAACGCGCGAGGCGCTGCACAACGGCTGGGACAAGAACGACTCCAAGGACGCGCAGGTCATCCTGCACATGCTGCGGATCGGTGCGACGCAGCGCTACGTCGACCCGCTGGTGGCCGGAATCAACGACCTGCAGGAGCTCTCGAAGACTCACGAGACGATCTCAAGGATGAAGACGCAGACCTGGCATCGGATCCTGACCCACTACCTGCCGCTGTACTTCCCCGAGATCGCCCGCTTCGCAGGCAACAGCCGGTCCGACTGGTTCCTGGCGCTCATCGAGCGGTTTCCGACGCCGGCCACCATCACGGCGCTGGACCGCGAGGCGTTCTCGGCCGCGGCATGGCCGCTCATCGGCCGCAAGGTCTCCAAGGCACGCCTCATCAACGACATCTACGAGACGGCGTCCGCCTCGACGGCACTGCCGGTGCCGGAGAACTCAGCCGCCATCACCATGTTCCGCATGGTCATCGCGCAGGGCCGCAGCCTCATCCACCAGCGAGACGAGATCGAGCGGCTGGCCCATGCGCGGCTCGCCGATGACGTCGACTACCAGCTGCTGCGCAACATTCCGGGCATCGGTCCGATCAACGCGCTGACCATCCTGGCCGAGGCCGGTGATCTGCGGCGCTTCAACCATCATCGTCAGTTCCTGAAGTTCTGCGGTCTCGATCTCGCAACGTGTCAGTCAGGCACGTTCCGTGGCCGCACGAAGCTGTCCAAGTACGGCAATGCGCGCCTGCGCCGGACCTTCTGGATGGCTGCCCAGGTCGCCGCGCGTCAGCGCGACAACAGCTTCCGCGACAAGCTCGGACGATATGTCGCCGGGCACGCGGACGATGCCGACCGTCGCCGCAAGGCGATGACGGCGCTCACCGCCAAGATGGCGCGCGTGGCTCACGCCGTCATCAAGACGGGGACAGAGTACCGGCCGTTCCTCGAACGGTCGGATGCCAGGTGGAAGGACCCCTCTCTGCAAGTGCCGTGAGGGCGCTCGTCGAGCGACCCTGTAGATAATGTTCGGGCCTTCCACCTGGGTGCGTATCTCGTTTTAAGGATGGTGAGGACCACGGCCGCCTCGGCGCTGCTGGATCCTGTGTTTGCTATGGCAGGGAGCGATCCCGTTGACGGTGGGAGCCATCTGGCTCAGATTGCATGCCGCGCCGACGGTTGTCGGCGCATGGATATCTGCTGGCCAAAACCCGCCGCTGCTTCCCGACATAGGACGTT
>NZ_QQWY01000098.1:0-1488 GCF_003950455.1 Sphingomonas sp. ABOLE | reverse complement strand
TCTCAATACTACGCTCTCATGACCGTCATTTTGGAAGCGGAGCCGCACAGAACCTACACCAAAACTGAGGTCCGGTGTAATTGAAACTGATGATGCACCTGATGGGTGTGCCGCGAGCCGATCGACGACGATTGATCATGCTCTCATCCGCGGATTGACTACCGCATTTCCCATTTCCGTCGTGGGCCTTCCTCTCTCTAAGCACGGGCATCGGTCGAAACCTGCCCCAACGTACGCCGAGGGTTACCCATCTTGCCTGGTCTTCGCGGCACGCCCATCAGGTCCAATAACTTGAGATGCCGTCGTCATGCGGGCTGCATACGTCGCCCGATGTCCCAGACAAATCCCACCAATTCGCGAGCGATCGCCGTGATGACCTTCGGCAAGGGCTTCCCGGACGCAGCCAACATCCGGTAGCGCTGGCACAGTCGGACTTGTGCTTTCCAGGCGATGGCTTTGACTTCATCCGGCAGTCCCTCGACCCGGGCTCGATAGCGGCGTTCTTCCCGCGCTGGCAGTCGATAGGACCAGGCCGCCTCCACCAACATTGCTCGCGCTTCGCGGTTGCCGGTCTTCGTTATTGCGCCTCGGCGCGTCCGGGCACCACTCGACGCTTCAGACGGGACCAGCCCCAGCCAACCCATGAGCTGTTTTGGGGTATCGAACCGACCAAGGTCGCCTATTTCTGCAACTAAGGTGGCGGCGACAATCAAGCCGACACCCCGCAAGGCCTGCAGAGCCTGAACCAACGGCGCCAGCGACCAATAGGGCAATGCCTCCACCAGCATTGCATCCAGTCGGTCGCAGCGCTGCTGTGCTTCCTCGATCCGGCGGATGCTCTCGCCGAATACGAATTGCTGGTGAGGTGCATCAAACGCCTGCTCACCGAGCCAGCGCCAGTGCGCCTTGGTCCAATTGGATCGACCGGCGAACTTGCGCCCATGGCGCAGAAGGAAGCTCAACAACATCTGCCGGCCAGCAACCAAATCGTGTTTCGCCTGGCGTCGCCCACGAATCAGATCACGGATAGCCTCGTGTGCCTCGTCCGGGACCCAGATCGCCGTCAATTCACCAGACCGTAGCAATCGGGCGAGCGTCATCGCGTCACGTCGGTCGGTCTTTATCCGGTCCGCAGGTTTGCGCGGCATGACCGATGGCGCAATCACGCTACATTCCGCCCCCAGATCGACTAACTGACGATGAATTCCGTAGCCACAGCCGCCTGCTTCATAACAGAAATGCAGCGCGACATCCGGGCTGCTCAGTCGGGCCACCAGACGCCGGATCGCATCCTGCGTGTTGGGTATGGTCCCGTAGAACCGGATTTCTCCAGTCCGACCGTCATCGGCGAGCGCAACTGCAATCGTCTCTTTATGGACATCGAGACCGACAAACTTGCTGATCGACATTGTCCTTCTCCTTCCTGACAAGCTGAGCTTACGCCCCACCTGCCTCGAAGCGCGAGGCGAATGACGGTCATTGGGTCTA
>NZ_QQWY01000097.1:0-1530 GCF_003950455.1 Sphingomonas sp. ABOLE | reverse complement strand
GATTGTGTTGAAAAAGGCGGCTTCGAGCGCCGTTTGGCATAATGGCTGAGCGCCGCTGACGAGCAAGCCCGGCGCTTACTGCGCTCCGGCTATGGCCGGCATCGGGATAAGCTTGGCGAGCTTTCGTAGGTTCTGGGCAGTGGCGGCGAGGAGGAATTCATCCTTCGCACCGTTGGGCCCTCGCAGCCGCAGGCGGCGCAGATTCAGGATGCGCTTGAGGTGGGCGAACAGCATCTCGACCTTCTTTCGCTGACGGCGGGAGGCGACATAGACGTCGGTGGTGGCGATATCGCGCGCCATGTCGCGGGCGCCCTCGTGGATCGAGCGCAGGATCTTGCGGGCGGGCGCGTTGGGGCAGCAACCCGGCTTGAGGGCGCAGGCGTCGCAATCGAACTTGCTGGCGCGGTACCGGGTCATGCCCTCGGCATCGACGAAGGGCAGTGCTGCCCGGTAGCGCTTCCGGCGTTGCCGCAGGCGCTTGCCGGCGGGGCAGACATAGCTGTCATCGTCGTGGTCGAAGACGAAGTCGGCGCGCGCGAAGCTGCCGTCGCGCCGTGCCGACTTGTCGAACACCGGGATGTGTGGCTCGATGCCGCGTTCCTCCACCAGCCAGGCCAGGTTCCTGGCGTCGCCGTATCCGGTATCCGCCGCGAGCCGCGCGGGCCACAGTCCGAACCGGTCGTGGGTGCGCTCGATCATCCGGCGCTGGGCGGTGACCTCGGCCTGGCGGATGGCGGTGGTCGCCTCGACATCGACGATCACGGCATGCTCGAGGTCGATCAGATAGTTGGTCGAATAGGCGAAGAAGGCGCGGTCGCGCGACGCCGCCGTCCATCGTGCCGCCGGATCGGCCACCGCCAGTTGCCTGGGCGGCACCGGCGTCGCGCCGCCGAACGCGGCATCGTCGAGCACGGCCAGATATTCCCGCACCGCGTGGCTGGCGCTGGCGGGCGGCAGCTGCCCGGCATCATCGACGACGTTCTGCCGGCCGGCATCGGCCCGGATCAGGCTGGCATCGACCGCGAAGCCCTCGCCGCCGACCAGCTTCTCGGCGATGCAGCGCGCTACCGTCGCCTCGAACAGGCGGCGGAGCAGGTCGCTGTCGCGGAACCTGCCGTGCCGGTTCTTGGAGAAGGTCGAGTGGTTGGGCACGTCGCCCTCCAGCCCGAGCCGGCAGAACCAGCGATAGGCCAGGTTCACATGCACTTCCTCGCACAGCCGGCGCTCGGAGCGGATACCCATGCAATAGCCGATGATCAGCATCCGCAGCATCAGCTCCGGATCGATCGAGGGGCGCCCCGTTTCGCTGTAGAAGGGACGCAACTGCTCGCGCAGGTCCGACAGGTCGACGAAGCGGTCGATCGAGCGCAGTAGGTGATCCGCCGGCACGTGCCGCTCCAGGTTGAAGCTGTAGAACAGCGACTCCTGCGGCACGGTTCGCTCGCCCATCATCCAAACGTCTCCCGCCAACCGGCTGGAGTGAATCAGACCGTCACCGCGACTTCAAGGGCGGGTTTTTCAACATAATCG
>NZ_QQWY01000096.1:0-1547 GCF_003950455.1 Sphingomonas sp. ABOLE | reverse complement strand
AAGACCCGAGCTTCAAGAACCCCCTCCCGATCATGCTTTTCGGTGACGATGTGGACGGCTTCCGCGTCGTGTGGAACCGGGAAGATCGCGGCACCCGCGACATGGACGGCAACCGCCGCCGCCGCAATCGTTCGGACGACAACGCCGACGAAGCTGGCGAACCGGCAATCCCGCCGCTCTCTGGCGGTGCCGAGGAACCCGCCCCCCGCCGCCCGCGCGGCAAGCGCAACGAGGCTTTCGAGGGCAACGCTTCGGAAGATGGCAAGCTGATGGAAGCAGCGGCCCAGTAACCAACCGTCAGACGGGCGGGGAGAGCGGTGGAAACGCTCCCCCGACCCTGATCGCAACCACTGCCAAGGACTTGCAGCCATGACGAAGGAAACGACTACCCGCCGCCTTACCAGCTTTGCCCAGCTTGGCGAAGCCCTCCGCAACGAACGGGAACAGGCCATTGCGGCCGCCTTCGCCGAAGAGACCGCCGCCCCTGAATTCGTCGAAGCGTTCGGCGACGTCGGCGCGCTTTCCATCGTGGAAGCAGGCGCGCCCGCGCAGGAACTCGACATGCCCGATCCCGCCGAGGCGCAGCACGATTGCCATGCAATCATGGTCACCCTTTTCGACCTGTTCCGCGATACCCGCCTAGAGACCAGCGCGCAGGCGATTGCGTGGGGGTTCGTCAACAGCTTCCACTTCGAAGCCGCGAAGCTGGCCCGCGAAGAAGACACCTTGTCGCTCGAGCTTGGCGAAATGATCTGTCACCCGGATTCCTCCGAAATCTATGCGGTGGAAGTCGAGGAACTGCAGCTACGCACCCAAACCAAGATGGAGCAGCGAGCCGCTATCGAGTGCATGCGCGACTATGCCGCCGAATGCTACCGCGCCCAGACTGGCCGCCCGTGGAGCAGCGCGCGCGGAACCCGCGTTTCCAGCGCCACCACCGCAAGCCAGATCGCCGCCGCCGACTTCCTCAAAGCCCGCGCCACGGCCCTACGCGAACAGCGCGCGCCCAGCGGCCCGCTTGTCGTCTTTTCGGGCGGGCAGGAGTGGCACGACCACGAACAAATCTGGACCCGGCTCGACCAGATCAAGGAGCGCGTGCCCAGCATGACGCTTTGCACGACGGCGCAACGCAAAGGGGCCGACGCGATCGCCACCGCGTGGGCGGCAAGCCGCAAGGTTCCGGTTGTGGCGTTCGCGCCTAATACCGCGCGCCACGGCAACCGCGCGGGCTTTGTCCGCAACGATCAGCTGGCAGGCCTTCGCGCCGTTGAGGCAATCGTCTGTGAAGGTTCGGGCATTCAGGCGAACTTGCTCGACAGCCTGAAAAAGGCAGGCGTTCCGACCCACGCGTTCCGCCATTCCAGTCAGGCCCCCGCCCCGCAGCGTAGCATGTGGGGATGAGGCAAAGGGCGGCGCCCCTCGCGCCGCCCTCCCCCGTTTCCTTGGCAGGAAAGAGACTGGCCAGCCCCGGGGCGATCCCTCCCCGGCGCTGGCCCTTTGTCGTGCTTTCGGGAGTGGGGTGAACCCTACTGGTTCCCCCCACGCCA
>NZ_QQWY01000095.1:0-1550 GCF_003950455.1 Sphingomonas sp. ABOLE | reverse complement strand
AAGACCCGAGCTTCAAGAACCCGCTCCCGATCATGCTTTTCGGCGACGATGTGGACGGCTTCCGCGTCGTGTGGAACCGGGAAGATCGCGGCACCCGCGACATGGACGGCAACCGCCGCCGCCGCAACCGTTCGGACGACAACGCCGACGAAGCTGGCGAACCGGCAATCCCGCCGCTTTCCGGCGGTGCCGAGGAACCCGCGCCCCGCCGCCCGCGCGGCAAGCGTAACGACGCGTTCGAGGGCAACGCTTCGGAAGATGGCAAGCTGATGGAAGCAGCTGCCCAGTAACCAACCGTCAGACGGGCGGGGAGAGCGGTGGAAACGCTCCCCCGACCCTGATCGCAACCGACTGCCAAGGATTGCATGCCATGACGAAGGAAACGACTACCCGCCGCCTTACCAGCTTTGCCCAGCTTGGCGAAGCCCTCCGCAACGAACGGGAACAGGCCATTGCGGCCGCGTTCGCGGACGAGACCGCCGCCCCTGAATTCGTCGAAGCATTCGGCGACGTCGGCGCGCTTTCCATCGTGGACGCAGGCGCGCCCGCGCAGGAACTCGACATGCCCGAGCCCGCCGAGGCGCAGCACGATTGCCATGCAATCATGGTCACCCTTTTCGACCTGTTCCGCGATACCCGCCTAGAAACCAGCGCGCAGGCGATTGCGTGGGGTTTCGTCAACAGCTTCCACTTCGAAGCCGCGAAGCTGGCCCGCGAAGAGGACGCCCTTTCGCTTGAGCTTGGCGAGATGGTGCGCCACCCGGACTCATCCGAAATCTATGCGGTGGAGGTTGAGGAACTGCAGCTTCGCACCCAAACCAAAATGGAGCAGCGAGCCGCTATCGAGTGCATGCGCGACTATGCCGCCGAATGCTACCGCGCCCAGACAGGCCGCCCGTGGAGCAGCGCGCGCGGAACTCGCGTTTCCAGCGCCACCACCGCAAGCCAGATCGCAGCCGCCGACTTCCTCAAAGCCCGCGCAACCGCAATCCGCGAACAGCGCGCGCCGAGCGGCCCGCTTGTCGTCTTTTCGGGCGGGCAGGAGTGGCACGACCACGAACAAATCTGGACCCGCCTTGACCAGATCAAGGAGCGCGTGCCCAGCATGACGCTTTGCACGACGGCGCAGCGCAAGGGGGCCGACGCGATCGCCACCGCTTGGGCGGCAAGCCGCAAGGTTCCGGTTGTGGCGTTCGCGCCGAATACCGCGCGCCATGGCAACCGCGCGGGCTTTGTCCGCAATGACCAGCTGGCATGCCTCCGCGCTGTTGAGGCAATCGTCTGTGAAGGTTCGGGCATTCAGGCGAACTTGCTCGACAGCCTGAAAAAGGCAGGCGTTCCGACCCACGCGTTCCGCCATTCTAGTCAGGCCCCCGCCCCGCAGCGCAGCATGTGGGGATGAGGCAAAGGGCGGCACTCCCCACGCGCCGCCCTCCCCCGTTTCCTTGGCAGGAAAGAGACTGGCCAGCCCCGGGGCGATCCCTCCCCGGCGCTGGCCCTTTGTCGTGCTTTCGGGAGTGGGGTGAACCCTACTGGTTCCCCCCACGCCA
>NZ_QQWY01000094.1:0-1783 GCF_003950455.1 Sphingomonas sp. ABOLE | reverse complement strand
GAAGCTGTAGAACAGCGACTCCTGCGGCACGGTTCGCTCGCCCATCATCCAAACGTCTCCCGCCAACCGGCTGGAGTGAATCAGACCGTCACCGCGACTTCAAGGGCGGGTTTTTCAACATAATCGGGCCGGAAGCTGACGCTGGCGACGCGGAGGGGTACGTCCTGAGTTGGTCGAAAACCGTCTTGGTTAAGAACTGCCGTCCGTTTGCCCATTTTGCCCGGATGCCTTCTTCTCAACCGAGCGCCCAGACCGAACCGGTCTTTCCGATGCAGCTGACCGTCAAGGCACCTTCCGGCAGTGGGGCGAGCTTCAGGTCGTTATAGTCGAGAATGGACGGATGATTGCAATCCATAGGGGAATGGTGGGTCGCCGTGACCACGAGAACATGGGCGCCCGCCTTGCAGGCGGCAGCGATGCCTGCCGGCGAATCCTCAAGCACTAGGCATCGGTCAGCGGTGGTCCCAAGCTGCTCGGCGGCGAGGAGGAAACAATCCGGTTCGGGCTTGCCGCGCGCGACATCCTCCGCTGAGACGAGCAGTGCCGGTTCTGGCAGGCCCGCCGCCTCGATCCGCCGCAATGCAAGGCCTCGGGGCGCAGAGGTGACGATGCCCCATCGCGACCGCGGTAGCGCGGCGAGGAAAGCGGCGGCGCCGGCAATCTCCTCGATGCCCTCGACGGCATTGATTTCCGCCTGGGTAATCGCAGCCGCCTCCTGCTCCGGGTCCAAACCGGGGATCGCGGCGCGACGGATTGTCTCGACAGTTTGAACGCCGTGAATCGTCGGGAGAAAGCTGGCGACGTCGATCCCATGGCGGGCGGCCCAAGCGCCCCACACCTGTTCCGCCGCCTTAATCGAATTGAGGATGGTGCCATCCATGTCGAGCAGAATGGCATCAATCTGTTGGGCAATTTGAGTGTCAGTCACTGATATCAACCCTTGTCCGATAATCGGGCGATGCGCACGCCGGGGCGCATCTGTCAGTCATGGCGCCGCTAGGCAACCTTCCTTCTTGCGATAGGCAAACATGCTGGAAAGGAGACTCTTTTGTCCCTCAGCACAGGTGTGCGGTCGATCAGGGCGCGGATGTCCCGCTCCAGCGCCGCACGTTCATCCGACGGCAGGCCGGCTATGAAGCTGACCGACATGGTCCGCTTCAGCACGACTTCCTCCGCGCTTCCAATATGCGCGTTGCGGACATGCCTCTCGCTCGCGGGTTCGAAATCGGGCGCGGGAAATGCCTTGCGCCAGGCTCCCGATGAGAAATCCGAACTGATGCGCCCGCAATCCGCATCTTTGGGAGTGCTCATACGACCTGGCTGACCGCAATTGGAGCTGAGCCGTCAGAGGAGATCACGATTCCGCGGCGGTACCGCGGGTGGCGCGATTAGGGCCGCCTATGGCCGCTTTCGGCCCACGCGGCCGTTCTTACCTGCCGGCGGGAACGGCTTAAATTGGTCGACACCTGCCGACGCAAACGAACGCGGCATTTTGGGACGAAGCCTTCATTGGGAATGACGACAGCAAACGACGGGTTTAGTCCGTGATGGCCGTTGACCTGCTCCCCAGAAATCATGCCATTGGTAAGTTAGCTCGTCAGATGGAGACGAGTGATGCGGCGAATCCGATTTACCGAGGATCAGATCATTGGGGTTCTGCGGGAGCATGAGGCTGGCGTGAAGACCGCCGACCTGTGCCGGAAACACGGGATCAGCGATGCGACCTTTTACACCTGGAAGTCGAAATACGGTGGCCTGACGGTTTCCGACGCCGCGCGGTTGC
>NZ_QQWY01000092.1:0-1877 GCF_003950455.1 Sphingomonas sp. ABOLE | reverse complement strand
CGACCGCGCAGCGGACGCAGGCGGATGCACAACGTCGCGTGACCGCGCTCGACATCGAACAGGCGATCACGGACGCGCAGGCGCAGGCGGCCAATGCCGCAACGACGGCTCGTGCGGCGTCGGGGCCAGCGCTGGCGGCTGCACAGGAGGCCGCCCGCATCGCGCGGATCGGCTATCGCGAGGGCAAGTTCGGCCAGCTCGAATTGCTCGATGCGGAACGCACGCTCGCCGAAACGCGGGTCGCCGCGATCGATGCGCTCGCCAAGTACCAGAATGCCCGCGCGCAAGTGGAGCGACTGACCGCTCGTGCGCCCAATGGGGGGAATCAGTGATGAAGAGCTTTTATCTCGCGGGCGCGGCGTCGCTCGCCCTGCTGTTGGCTGCCTGTGGTGGCAAGGACGCCGGGAACGAGGCGGCCGCCAATGGGGCGGCCGGCAACGAAGCGGCTGCTAGCGCGGAAAAGGGCGGTGCCGAAGGCGGCCACGCCTATGAAGGCGTCGTCACATTGGGTTCCGATCAGATCGCGGCGGCGGGCGTCCAGGTCGGACGGCCGATCATCGGCGGAGCCGGAACGATCGAGCTTCCCGCGATCATCGAGGGCGACCCCCAAGGGACGCAAGTCGTCTCGGCCGCGATCGCGGGACGAGTGGTCGCGCTGACGCGCAACCTTGGCCAGTCGGTCGGGCGCGGCCAGACCATCGCGGTGATCGAGAGCCGCGAGGCGGCGCAGATCAAGGGCGAGGTCGAGGCAGCACGGGCACGGCTTCAGCTCGCCAATTCGAACCTCGTGCGCGAGCAGCGGCTTTTCGCCCAGAAGGTATCCCCTGAGCAGGATCTGATCGCTGCCCGCACGGCGGCGACGGAAGCGCGGATCGCCCTGACTCAGGCGCAGAGCATGGTGTCGGCCGCCGGTGTCGGCGGCGGCGGTCTCAACCGGCTCGGCATCGCCGCGCCGATCTCGGGCCAGATCATTGCGCGCCCCGTGACGCTGGGACAGACGGTCGCGGCGGACGCGGAACTCTATCGCATTGCGAACCTGAGCCAGGTGTCGATCGCCCTCAACCTGAAGGCTGAGGATGCGGGTCGGGTGCGTCCCGGCAACACGGTGCTGGTCAAGGCGGCGGGCCGTCAGGCGACCGCGCGCGTCACTTTCGTGTCGCCGGCGCTCGATCCGCAAACGCGGCTCGTGCCCGCGCTCGCCACCCTCGACAACCGGGGCGGCGAATGGCGGGTCGGCGAGCCGGTGACGGCCGCCGTCCAGCTCACGGGCAGCGGCGGTAGCGGCGCAATCCGCGTGCCGACGACGGCGGTGCAGAGCTTCGAGGGCAAGTCGGTCGTGTTCGTTCGCACACCTACGGGCTTCAAGGCGACCCCGGTGCAGCTCGGCGATGCGTCGGGCGACACGGTGATCGTCCGCTCGGGTCTCACCGGCAACGAACAAATCGCCACCACCGGAAGCTTCACGCTCAAGGCCGAGATCGGCAAGGGCGAAGCGAGCCACGAGGATTAAGCCATGATCGCCCGCATCGTCACATGGGCGGTCGAGAAGCGCTGGCTTGTCCTGCTGCTCACCGCCATCGTCGCCGTCATTGGCGCATTTTCGCTTTACCGGCTGCCGATCGACGCAGTGCCGGACATCACCAACAACCAGGTGCAGATCAACGTCCGCGCACCCGCGCTCTCGCCCGAGCTGGTCGAGAAGCAGGTGTCGTTCCCAATCGAAACCGCGCTCGCCGGCACCCCCGGCCTGGAATATACGCGCTCGTTGAGCCGCAACGGCTTCGCGCAGATCACGGCGGTCTTTTCGGACGCGACGGACATCTATTTCGCCCGCCAGCAGGTGGGCGAGCGTCTGCGGGGCGTGCAAGAGAATCTGC
>NZ_QQWY01000091.1:0-1877 GCF_003950455.1 Sphingomonas sp. ABOLE | reverse complement strand
CGACCGCGCAGCGGACGCAGGCGGATGCACAACGTCGCGTGACCGCGCTCGACATCGAACAGGCGATCACGGACGCGCAGGCGCAGGCGGCCAATGCCGCAACGACGGCTCGTGCGGCGTCGGGGCCGGCGCTGGCGGCTGCACAGGAGGCGGCCCGCATCGCGCGGATCGGTTATCGCGAGGGCAAGTTCGGCCAGCTCGAATTGCTCGATGCGGAACGCACACTCGCCGAGACGCGGGTCGCCGCGATCGATGCGCTTGCCAAGTACCAGAATGCCCGCGCGCAAGTGGAGCGACTGACCGCTCGTGCGCCCAATGGGGGGAATCAGTGATGAAGAGCTTTTATCTCGCGGGCGCGGCGTCGCTCGCCCTGCTCTTGGCTGCCTGCGGCGGCAAGGATGGCGGAAACGAGGCAACTGCCGAAGGCGCAGCTGCCAATGAGACGGCAGCGGGCACGGAAAAGGGCGGTGCTGAAGGCGGTCATGCCGGTGAAGGCGTCGTCACATTGGGTGCCGACCAGATCGCCACAGCGGGCGTCCAGGTCGGACGGCCGATCATCGGCGGGGCCGGGACGATCGAGCTGCCCGCGATCATCGAGGGCGACCCACAGGGAACGCAGGTCGTCTCGGCCGCAATTGCGGGACGCGTGGTCGCGCTCACCCGTAACCTCGGCCAATCGGTCGGACGCGGCCAGACCATTGCGGTCATCGAAAGCCGCGAGGCGGCGCAGATCAAGGGCGAGGTCGAGGCGGCGCGGGCGCGGCTTCAGCTCGCCAATTCGAACCTCGTGCGCGAGCAGCGGCTTTTCGCCCAGAAGGTATCCCCTGAGCAGGATCTGATCGCTGCCCGCACGGCGGCGACGGAGGCGCGGATCGCCCTGACGCAGGCGCAGAGCATGGTTTCGGCGGCGGGTGTCGGCGGCGGCGGGCTCAACCGGCTCGGCATTGCCGCGCCGATCTCGGGCCAGATCATTGCGCGCCCCGTGACGCTGGGACAAACGGTCGCGGCGGATGCCGAACTCTATCGCATCGCCAACCTGAGCCAGGTGTCGATCGCGCTTAATCTCAAGCCCGAGGATGCGGGCCGGGTGCGTCCCGGCAATACGGTGCTGGTGAAGGCGGCAGGCCGTCAGGCGACCGCCCGCGTGACCTTCGTGTCGCCGGCGCTTGATCCGCAGACGCGGCTCGTGCCTGCGCTCGCCACCCTCGACAATCGCGGTGGCGAATGGCGGGTCGGCGAGCCTGTGACGGCAGCCGTGCAGCTCACGGGCAGCGGCGGCAGCGGGGCGGTCCGCGTGCCGACGACGGCGGTCCAGAGTTTCGAGGGCAAGTCGGTCGTGTTCGTGCGCACGCCCACCGGCTTCAAGGCGACCCCGGTCCAGCTCGGCGATGCGTCGGGCGACACGGTGATCGTCCGGTCGGGCCTGACCGGCAACGAACAGATCGCCACCACCGGAAGTTTCACGCTCAAGGCCGAGATCGGCAAGGGCGAAGCGAGCCACGAGGATTAAGCCATGATCGCCCGTATCGTAACCTGGGCGGTCGAGAAGCGCTGGCTAGTCCTGCTCCTCACCGTCATCGTCGCCGCCATCGGCGCCTTTTCCCTCTACCGGCTACCGATCGACGCGGTGCCGGACATCACCAACAATCAGGTCCAGATCAACGTCCGCGCGCCTGCCCTCTCGCCCGAGCTGGTCGAGAAGCAGGTGTCGTTTCCAATCGAAACCGCGCTCGCCGGCACCCCCGGCCTAGAATATACGCGCTCGTTGAGCCGCAACGGCTTCGCGCAGATCACGGCGGTCTTTTCGGACGCGACGGACATCTATTTCGCCCGCCAGCAGGTGGGCGAGCGTCTGCGGGGCGTGCAAGAGAATCTGC
>NZ_QQWY01000090.1:0-2222 GCF_003950455.1 Sphingomonas sp. ABOLE | reverse complement strand
CTCCACGATGACATCGGCCAGCGATGACCGCCATTCCAGGGTGCAGACAGCGAGGATCGCAAGCCGCCTGTCTTCGGGCAGATCACGCATGCCGTCGGCGTAATAGCGCTCGCCCTGCCGGCGAAGCCGGGTCACACGATGCGCCGGCACGCCGTCCAGCAAATCCGCCGGAAGATCGAACCTTTGAAGATATTCCAGTCGATCCATCAGCCGGTTAGCGGCTGCTGAATTTGCGCCAACCTCGAACTGTCGCAGCCATACGAAGCGCGTGACGCGACCATCCACCGTATCCTCCAACAGGTGAGCCAAATTCTCGCTCAGGGTTGGCGTGATGCGATGGGCGATAAGATCCTCGATCCGGCGCTCGGCCTCAACCAGCGCATCGGCGCAAAGGCGCTCGATCGTCGAGGAGCCGGGAAGGATCGTGCGGGTGCGGCGACACTCCGCAACGAAGCGACGGGCAAGATCCTCATTCGATGTCGCCGCCTCGGCTTCCCGAGCGATCCATTCGCGCAAATCCCGTGCGCCCCGCCCCGAAAAGGAGCGATAGCCGTAGATTCGGCGAAGGTCCGCCAGATGCTCGTGCCGGGTCTCCTCGCGCGCGGCATAGAGGAGTAGATCGTCGCTGGTCAGGCCGAGCTGGGCCGCGATGAAATCCGATACCTGCGCCGGGATCAACTCGCCAGGAGCGAGCACCCGGCCCGGGTAGCGCAGGACGCACAGTTGCAGCGCGAAGCCAAAACGATTGTGGGCGCGCCGGCGCTGGCGGATATGCCCGAGATCCTCATCGCTGAGGGTATAGTGCCGCAGCAGCTCACCTTGATCGACCGGCAAGTGAAGCAGCGCCTCGCGCTGTCGATCGGTCAGGGTCACGCGACGCGGCATACATGCTCCTTATTCTTTCCGAGCTACGGTTTGAGATAGCTTGATTGAGATGCTGGTTAAGATACACAATAGCCCAATCTTATGTGCTCATGTTCGTCACCGCCTCAAACCTTCGTTTGTGATCCATGCTGATCGGCTACGCCCGCGTGTCCAAAGCCGACGGCTCGCAGTCGCTCGACCTGCAGCACGATGCCCTTCGCGCTGCCGGTGTCGAGCCAGGCAATATCTATGATGATCGTGCATCCGGTAGCCGTGATGATCGCCCCGGTCTTGCCGCCTGCCTGAAATCGTTGCGCGACGGCGATGTCCTCATCGTTTGGAAGCTCGACCGGCTCGGCCGAACGCTCACCCACCTGGTCAGCACGGTGCAGAATCTGTCGGATCGCGGTATCGGTCTGCGGGTGCTCACCGGCAAGGGCGCGCAGATCGACACCACGACGCCATCGGGCCGGATGGTGTTCGGCATTTTTGCCACACTGGCGGAGTTTGAGCGGGATATGATCCGCGAGCGCACCATGGCTGGCCTGGCCGCTGCCCGCGCGCGGGGACGCAAGGGTGGCCGCAAGTTCGCCCTCTCCAAGGCCCAGGTGCGGCTCGCTCAGGCTGCTATGGCCCAACGCGACACGTCCGTTTCCGACCTCTGCAAGGAACTCGGGATCGAGCGCGTCACTCTCTACCGCTATGTCGGTCCCAACGGGGAACTCCGGGATTACGGTCAGCGCGTGCTTGCTGCCAAAACGCGATGATGATGACGGGAGCCCCGATCAAACTTACCCAAGCGGACGCCGCAGACGTTGCAGACCTGTACAACCGTTGCAGCGACTATTTCCTGTTGCAGGACGGGGCCGCGCCCACGCTGGACGATGCTCGCGAGCTTTTCTCCGATGTGCCGCCCGAAAAGAGCGCCCACAATCAAGCTGTCCTGGGATGGAAGGGGCCTGGCGGCCTATATGCAATCGCGGCCATCCTCCGCGATTATCCGCGTGATGGCACATGGTATCTCGGCTTCATGATCGTAGATGCCGCACAGCGTGGTCGTGGCGTCGGACGCTCAATTTACTCGACGGTCGAAAGCTGGGCCGCTGCGAGAGGTGCCACAGAGATTCGGTTGGCCGTGCTGGAAGCGAATGAAGCGGCAGAGCGATTTTGGCGTTCTCTCGGCTTCATTGAGTATCGGCGCGTTGGGCCAGACACCTTCAAAATGCGTAGCCATCGCCGGATAGAACTGAGCCGTCGCCTTTCTGGCGCGACCGTAGAAGGCAGCAACAAGTAAGATCTCGCGCCGGCTATCTGGGCGAGCTTGGCGTAGGATTCCGCCCCCTCCCGCAAACGCCCCC
>NZ_QQWY01000009.1:0-130891 GCF_003950455.1 Sphingomonas sp. ABOLE | reverse complement strand
CTCCCCACCCGCTACTGCCCCCCCCGCCGTTAGGCGTTGGGAGGGAGAGGGGCGGTCCGGCCACCGGACAGTAGCGCGGCGCTGGCGCGCCGCTCACCCTCTCCAAGCTTCGCTAGGCGCTGACGCGCCAAGCTACGCTATCCTCTCCCTCGAGGGAGAGGATCAGGAGGCCGCCTTCCCCTCCGCATACGCCTGCGTACCCCGCGTAATCACCTCGTCCCCCGGCAGGATCGCCGCGATCGGAATGTCGGGTTGTGCCAGGATCTCGGCATAGAGCGGTGCGAAATCGGTTTCCAGCGTCTCGCGGAGCAGCGCCTCGAAGCTGGGAATCACGAAATAATTCTGCTGGAAATCGTCGATCCGATAGTCCGTCCGCATTACCCGCTGCATGTCGAAGCGGATCCGGTTGGGACTGTCGCTCTCCAGCGCGAACACGCTCTCGGCAGAGCTCGACACGATGCCCGAGCCATAGATTCGCAGCCCCTCGGCTTCCTCGACCAGCCCGAACTCCACCGTGTACCAGTAGAGCCGCCCGAGCTGCTTGAGCGCCCCCAGCTCCAGCGCGCGCATCCCGCCGCGGCCATAGGCCTCCAGATAATCGGCGAAGACCGGGTCCGCGAGCATCGGCACATGGCCGAACACGTCGTGGAACACGTCGGGCTCCTGGATATAGTCGAGCTGGTCGGACCGACGGATGAAGTTGCCCGCGACGAAGCGCCGGTTGGCCATATGGTCGAAGAACACGTCGTCCGGCACCAGCCCCGGCACCGCCACGACCTGCCAGCCGGTCAGTTTCATGAGCCGTTCGGACAATTCCTCGAAATTGGGGATGCCCGACTCGGACAGCCGCAGCGCCTCCAGCCCCTTGAGATAGGCCGAGGAGGCGCGCCCCGGCAGCAGTTTCGCCTGCCGCGCGAACAGCCTGTCCCAGGTGGCGTGTTCCTCCGCGGTATAGGCCGCCCAGTCCTGCGGGATCGTCCAGTCCGCCGCCGCGCCCTCGGGCGGCCTCTCCAGCACATGCGTTTCCTTCTTCATGGACGGGATATAGCAGCCCGCCCCGACCAGCGAAACGTCAGCCCAGCGCTTCGTCGAGCAGCTTCGCCAGTCGCAGCCCGCCGCGCACCACCTGCTCGCGGGCGACCGGCACCAGCTTGGCGATGGTTGCCTCGTCGAGATGGGCGGGATGCTCGCCCGGCGTGCACACCGCCGCGCCCGCCGCACTCGGATAGACCACGTCGCGCGCGACCTGCCAGCTCTCCCGGCTCCAGTCCTCGACGCTGCCGCCCCACGCCGCGTTGCGCTCGGCGGCCGAATAGACCCGCACCGGCGAGGGCGGCTGCGAGATCGCGCGCTCGGCGAGATAGCCGTCCCACACCGAATGGAGGTTGAGCCTGGCGCTGGTGAAGGCGCCGTAATTGGTCTTCACCTTGTTGCCGCCGAGATCGCTGTGATCGCCCGCATGGAGCGGCTGGTGGAGATCGCCGACGAAGTGGACGAGGAACGCCAGCGCCATCACCCGCTCGCGCACCGGTACCGTGCGGTCCTTGAGCAGCTTCACGTCGCGCTCGATCTGCGCCGAGACGCAATTGCCGTCGCGGCAGGGCGGCTTGAGGTCGAACGGCTTGCAGATGTCGATATTCTGGTAGTGCCACGAATAGGCATAGCTGAAGCGCGGGCCGAGCGTCTTCACGCAGTCTGCCCAGACGCTCGCCTGCTCGATCGTGTTGGCCGGGCAGGTCGGCGTCTCGAGCAGCGACTGGCGCTTGAGCAGCGCGTCGATCTTCGCCCGCACCGCCGGCGTCACGTTGCGATAGGCGATCGCGCCCACCGTCTCATGGCCATATTCCCAATAGGCGGAAGCGGGCGAAGCGGCGCCGAAACCGAGCAGCGCGGCAAGGATACACAGGATGCGACTCATGGGCGGAGCCCTAGGCCCACGCGCGTCCCGCTTCAACAGGACAGCACCTCCCCTCGCCTGCATTGCGGCGGACCCGAAACCGGCCTAATAGCCGCGCCCAAATGGCACGTATCCAGACCCCCCAGCGCATCCGGGGCACCCAGGACATTTTCGGCGAAGACCAGCGGCGTTTCGCCGCGGTGCTCGAAGTGTTCGATCGGGTGCGCAAGCTCTATTGCTTCCAGCGGCTCGAGATCCCGATCTTCGAGGCGACCGGCGTGTTCGCCCGCTCGATGGGCGAGACCTCGGACGTCGTCTCCAAGGAGATGTACACCTTCGAGGATCGCGGCGGCGATTCGATCACGCTGCGCCCCGAATTCACCGCCGGCATCGCGCGGGCCTATATCAGCGAGGGGTGGCAGCAGTTCGCGCCGCTCAAGGTCGTGACCTCGGGCCCGGTGTTCCGCTACGAGCGCCCGCAAAAGGGCCGCTATCGCCAGTTCCACCAGATCGACGCCGAGATCCTCGGCGCGCCCGAGCCCGCCGCCGATGTCGAGCTGCTGGTGCTGGCCGACCAGCTGCTCAAGGAGCTCGGCATCGCCGAGGGCGTGACGCTGCAGCTCAACACGCTGGGCGATGCCGCGACCCGCGATGCCTGGCGCACCGCGCTGGTCGCGCATTTCGAGGCGCACAAGGGGGAGCTTTCCGAGGACAGCCTGGCCCGGCTCGAAAAGAATCCCTTGCGCATCCTCGATTCGAAGGACCCGCGCGACCGCCCGATCGCCGACAGCGCGCCGGACATCGATGCGTACCTGACCGACGAAGCCGCCGCCTTCTTCAAGGCGGTGACCGACGGACTCGATGCCGCCGGCGTCGCCTGGACGCGCAATGCGCGGCTGGTGCGCGGGCTCGATTATTACCGCCACACCGCGTTCGAGTTCGTCACCGACCGGCTCGGCGCGCAGGGCACCGTGCTGGCCGGCGGCCGCTATGACGGGCTGATCGGCTCGCTCGGCGGCCCCGAGACCGCGGGCGTGGGCTGGGCAGCCGGCGTCGAGCGGCTGGCAATGTTGATCGAGGAGCCCAAGGCCGCCGCGATCCAGGTCTATGTCGTGGTCGAGGACGACCGCGTGCAGGCCGATGGCGTGCGTGCCGTGTCCGCGCTGCGCCGCGCCGGTCTGGCCGCCGAACTGCTCGCCACCGGCTCGCCCCGCAAGCGGTTCGACAAGGCGGTGAAGAGCAATCCCGATGCGCTGCTATCGCTGGGCGTCACAGACGAAGCCACGTCGAAGCGGCTCAAGGTCAATGTCGGCGACGCCGCCGCGATCGAGGCCGTGCTCGGCAACATTGCCTGGGGCGGCCCAACCGAATGACCCGTATCCCGCCGGACCGCATTGCGGCGATCGAGGCGCGGCGCGATGAGTTGCAGGCGTTGATGGCGTCGGGCGAGCTCGGCGGCGATCGCTTCGTCCAGGTCTCGAAGGAATATGCCGAGATCGAGCCGGTCGCGGTCGCGGCGGGCACTGTGCGGCGGCTGCGTGCCGAGGGCGAATCGCTCCAGCAGATGACGCAGGAGGCCGATGACGAGCTGCGCGCGATGGCGGTGGAGGAACTCCGCGCCAATGAGGGCACGCTCGCCGAGGCCGAGCGCAAGCTGGCGCTCGCCCTGCTCCCCAAAGATGCGGCCGACGAGCGCCCCGCGCTGCTCGAAATCCGTGCCGGCGTGGGCGGCGACGAGGCCGCGCTGTTCGCGGGCGACTTGCTCCGCATGTACCAGCGCTATGCCGATCGGCTCGGCTGGCGGACCGAGCTGATCTCGGCCAGCACCTCGGAAGCGGGCGGCTACAAGGAAGTCGTGGTCGGCATCACCGGCACCGGCGTGTTCGCCAAGCTCAAGTTCGAAAGCGGCGTCCACCGGGTCCAGCGCGTCCCCGCCACCGAGGCGGGCGGGCGCATCCACACCTCCGCCGCCACCGTCGCGGTGCTGCCCGAGGCGGAAGAGGCGGACGTGCAGATCGACGACAAGGACCTGCGCATCGACATCTACCGCGCCTCGGGCCCCGGCGGCCAGGGCGTCAACACCACCGACAGCGCGGTGCGGATCACGCACCTCCCCACGGGGATCGTCGTGATCCAGCAGGACGAGCGCTCGCAGCACAAGAACAAGGCCAAGGCGATGAAGGTGCTCCGCACCCGCCTCTATGAGGCCGAGCGCGAGCGGCTGGCGGCCGAACGGGTCGGCGCGCGACGTTCGATGGTCGGCTCGGGCGATCGCTCGGAGCGGATCCGGACCTACAATTTCCCGCAAGGGCGGGTAACCGACCACCGGATCAACCTGACGCTGCACCGCCTGCCCGAGATCCTGGAAGGCGAGCTCGACGAACTGGTCGGCGCGCTAGTCGCGCAGGACGAGGCCGACCGGCTTGCGCAGCTGGATGGCTAAAGCTCCTCCCCGGTACGGGGAGGAATTTCGGTGCGCCAAGCCGTGACCGTACGCGCAGCGCTCGCAGACGCCGCCCGCCAGCTCGAAGCCGTCTCCGACACGCCCCGGCTCGATGCCGAGCTGCTGATGGCGCACGCGCTGGGCACCAGCCGCGACATGCTGCTGCTCGGTCGTCTCGATGATCCCGCGCCCGAGACCTTCGCCGCGCTCCTCGCCCGCCGCCGCACCCACGAGCCGATCGCCTATATCACCGGCACCCGCGCCTTCTGGACGATCGACCTTGCGGTCGGCCCCGGCGTGCTGATTCCCCGCCCCGACAGCGAGACGCTGATCGAGACCGCGCTTGCCTGGTTCGGCACCCGCGTGCCGCAGCGCGTCCTCGACCTCGGCACCGGCCCGGGCACGCTGCTCCTCGCCGCGCTCGCCGAATGGCCGGAGGCACGGGGACTCGGCGTCGACGCCTCGGAGGCCGCGCTCGGCTATGCGCGGCGCAATGCGGAGGCCCTCGGCATGGCGGACCGCGCCGCATTCCGCCAGGGCGACTGGACCACGGGTATCGACGGCAAGTTCGACCTGATCCTCGCCAACCCGCCCTATATCGGGACCGACGAACCCCTCCCCCCGCAGGTGCTCGACCACGAGCCGGCGGAGGCGCTGTTCGCCGGTACCGACGGCCTCGACGACTATCGCCGCATCGTCCCCGCCCTCCCCGCCCTGCTCGCCCCCGGCGGCGCGGCCGTGATCGAAATCGGATGGACGCAAGGCGATGCAGTTTCTTTGCTCGGCCAGGAACAGGGCCTGTCCTCAAGCGTCTATAAAGACATGGGTGGACGACCGCGCGTGGTCCGGCTGACTTGAAACTACGCGCAAACGTCACATATTTCTGCTTGGAGATTGGTACGCCAGCGGCTAGAAGAAGGCCGGGGCGAGGCACCTTCAACCAAGTTGTTGAGATAAAGGGCTGAGGCCCGACTCCATGGTCATGTGTGCCGCTGCAGTCCGGCGGCCATGGCAAGCGGTAGGCGCTGGGATACCCCGGCACCGCCCGCGAACGTAACCCTGCATCCGGAACCTCGATGGATCGACGTACGGCTTTGTAAAGACAGGACACAAAGACCTTGATCAACAATCGTCAGGCCGGCCGCCGTCGCGGCCGGGGCGGCCAGCAACAGCGCCAGGGCGGAAGCTCGAACAATCAGGGCAATGGTAGTCGGATCGATAACCGCGCCCGTGGTAACGCCGCCCAGTTGCTTGAGAAATACAAGAACCTGGCACGCGACGCCCAGATGCAGGGCGACCGCGTCAACGCCGAATATTATCTGCAGTTCGCCGATCATTATTTCCGCGTATTGAACGAGAATCGCTCGCGCTTCGAAGAGCAGAACCAGCAGCGCCGCCAGCGCGAGGAATTCGACGGCGACGAAGAAGAGTTCGAGATGGAAGGCGAAGCCGGCCGCGAGGACGAGGGCGACGCCTCCCGCCAGCAGCAGCAGCCCCGTCGCGAGCGCGAACCCCGCTACGAGCGCGAAGCCCGCGAACCGCGCGGCGACCGTGAGCAGCGTGCAGAACGCGAGCCCCGCGAAGCCCGTGAGCCGCGCGAGGGCCGCGAGCAGCGCAGCTATCGCGAAGACCGCCGCGAGCGCAGCAACGGCGCATCGAACGGCCAGGCCAATGGCCATGCCGTCGAAGCCGCACCGGTAGAGGCGCCCGCCATCGAAGCGCCGGTCGCCGAGCAGGCCGCCGAGGCGCCCCGCCGTCGCGGTCGCCCGCGTCGCGAAGCCCCGGTCGAGGCCGAAGCGTCGCACGGCATCGACGCCGCGATCCTCCCGCCCGCGATCGGCACCGATGCGGCGCCAGCCGCGGACGAGGAAGCGCCGAAGAAGCCCCGCCGCCGTCGCACCGTGAAGAGCGACGAGGCCGAGGCGCCCGCCGCCTGAGGCACCGCCAACTGGCAACGAAAAAGGCCCGCTTCCGAAAAGGAGGCGGGCCTTTTTCGTTTCCGCGCCCTCGCGCGCAGGCTTACGGAATCAGCCGGTCCGCGCGCAGCCGCTCGAACAGCGCGAAGAAGGCGTCGTCGGTCGGCTGATAGGCGGTGAAGCCCATCCGGCGGCTCTTCGACATGTCGGTGACCACCTCGATCGGGCGCCCCAGATCGGCATCGGTGTGCCAGGGAGAGGCGAGGCGGGCGAGGTTGGGCTCGGCCAGCCCCTCGCTCTCGGCGATGGTGCGCCACAAGTCCGCATCGCCAGCCATCTGCTGCTCGAGCGGCTGGACGGTGCCGTCGAACGGCGCCGGCTCCAGCCCGAACCACGCGGCGATGCGCGCCCACATCCATTGCCAGCGGAAGACGTCGCCGTTGACGACATTGAACGCCTCGTTGGCCGCGCCCGGCGTCTCCGCTGCCCAGAGCAGGTGCCGGGCGAGCAGGCCGGCGTCGGTCATGTCGGTGAGCCCGCTCCACTGCGCGGCCGAGCCGGGAAAGCGGAACGGCCGACCGGTCTCGCGGCACAAGGTCGCATAGACCGCGAGCGTGGTTCCCATGTTCATCGCGTTGCCGACCGCCTTGCCGATCACGGTGTGCGGGCGGTGGACGCTCCAGCTGAAGCGGTCGCGCGCCGCTGCCGCGAACAGTTCGTCTTCCTGGGCATAATAGAAATTGTCGACGTCGAGCCGACCCTGCTCCTCGCGGAACGGCGTCTGCGGCAGGCTGCCCTTACCATAGGCCTCGAACGGCCCGAGATAATGCTTGAGCCCGGTGACCAGCGCGACGTGGCGCGGGCCGGTCGGCCTGGGCAGCCCGTCGAGCAGGTGGCGCACCATCGCCGCATTGACCCGGATATTCTCCGCCTCGCTGTCCTGCCGCAGCCAGGTGGTGATGAACACCGCGTCGGGGTTCACGCCCTGCAGCGCCTGCGCGGTCGCAGCCGCATCGGTGAGGTCGGCGGCGACCGGCGCCACGCCCGCCTGTTCCACCGGGCGGCGTGCGAGCCCGTGCACCGTCCAGCCCTGCGCGACCAACAGGTCCGCCGTCGCGCTGCCGACGATGCCGCTTGCGCCTACCACCAAAGCCGTCTTGGCCATTTCTGCCTCCATAACGCGTTGGAGACCGAGCTAGGCAGCCGCGCGCGCGGCTTCTAGACGGCACCAAATCGGAACCTAGGCACCAGAAGGTACCCACCTATGCAACCCGGCACGGCGGATTCGGAATGGCGGGAGGATTGCGCGCCGCGGCGCGTGCTGGGGCTGTTCGCCACCAAATGGACGAGCATGGTGCTCCACACGCTCCATGCCCGCCACGGCGGTGCGGCGCGGAGCGGCGTGCTGCTGCGCAGCCTGCCCGGCATCTCCAAGAAGATGCTGACCCAGACGCTGCGCGAGATGGAGGAGGTGGGGCTGATCGACCGGATCGTGCAGAACGCGGTGCCGCCGGCGGTGGAATACCGGCTGACACCGCTGGGCAACCGCTTCGTCGAGCCGGTCGAACTGCTCTATGCCTGGGGGCGCGACAATGCCGATGCGCTCGACCAGCTCGGCAGGCGGCCCACCGCCCGGCGCGCCTGAGATTGGGAAGCGAACGCCCTGCCCTTCATCGTCATCCCGGCGGAAGCCGGGATACAGTCACCATTCGGCCGCAGCACGAGCCGCGACGGCAGCGCCAATGGATTCCGGCTTCCGCCGGAATGACGAAGGGAGGGCCGTTGCCGCGACCGCTTAGTGGCTGTCGCGCGGGAGACCCTTGGTCTGGGCGATGCGCTGATACTTCACCGCATTCTCGAACACCGCACCACCATCGAACTGACCGACCAGCCCGCGATGGATCTCCTGCCACGGCGTCTGCGATTCGGGCACATAGTCGATGCCCAGGTCCGCGCGGCGCTGCGCCAGTTCCGCGTCGCTGACCAGCATGTTGGCGCTGCGCGTGTTGAGGTCGATGCGGATCCGGTCGCCGGTGCGGACCAGCGCGAGCCCGCCGCCCACCGCCGCTTCCGGCGCGGCGTTGAGGATCGACGGGCTGCCGCTGGTGCCCGACTGGCGACCGTCGCCCAAGCACGGCAGCGCGTGCACGCCCGCCTGGATCAGCGCCACCGGCGGGCGCATGTTGACCACCTCGGCACCGCCGGGATAGCCGACCGGCCCCGCGCCGCGCATGATCAGGATGCTGTTCTCGTCGATGCCGAGCGCGGGATCGTCGATGCGGTGATGATAATCCTCCGGCCCGTCGAACACGAACGCCGTGCCTTCGAACGCGCCGGGATCGTCCGGGTTGGAGAGATAGCGCGCGCGGAATTCGTCCGAGATCACGCTGAGCTTCATCACCGCATTGTCGAACAGGTTGCCCGACAGCACCGTCAGCCCCGCCGCCGGGCGCAGCGGCGCGGCAAGCGGACGGATCACGTCGTCGTCCTCGATCTCGGCCGTGCCGATATTCTCGCCGACGGTGCGGCCGTTGACGGTCAGCGCATCGTTGTGGAGCAAGCCGGCGCGGTACAGCTCGCCCATCACCGCGGGCACGCCGCCGGCGCGGTAGAAATCCTCGCCGAGATAGTTGCCCGCCGGCTGCAGGTTCACCAGCAGCGGCACGTCGGCGCCATGGGATTCCCAGTCCTCCAGGGTCAGCTCGACGCCAATGTGGCGGGCGATGGCGTTCAGATGGATCGGCGCATTGGTCGAGCCCCCGATCGCGGAGTTGACGCGGATCGCGTTGAGGAAGGCCTCGCGGGTCAGCACGTCGCTGGGCTTGCGGTCGGCGAGGGTCATCTCGACGATCTGCAGGCCGGTGCGATAGGCGCATTCGGCGCGGTCGCGATAGGGTGCGGGGATCGCGGCGGAACCCGGCAGCGACATGCCGAGCGCCTCGGCCATCGAATTCATCGTCGTCGCGGTGCCCATGGTGTTGCACCAGCCGGTCGACGGCGCCGACGAGGCGACGAGCTGGATGAAGCCCTTGTAGTCGATCTCGCCCGCCGCGAGCATCTCGCGCGCCTTCCACACGATCGTGCCCGAGCCGGTGCGCTCGCCCTTGAACCAGCCGTTGAGCATCGGCCCGACCGACAGCGCGATCGCGGGAATGTTCACGGTCGCCGCTGCCATCAGGCAGGCCGGGGTCGTCTTGTCGCAACCGATGGTCAGCACCACGCCGTCGATCGGGTAGCCGTACAGCGTCTCGACCAGGCTGAGATAGGCGAGGTTACGGTCGAGCCCGGCGGTCGGACGCTTGCCGGTTTCCTGAATCGGATGGGTCGGAAACTCGATGGCGATGCCGCCGGCTTCGCGAATTCCCTCGCGCACCCGCTTGGCGAGTTCGAGATGGTGGCGGTTGCAGGGACTGAGGTCGCTGCCGGTCTGGGCGATGCCGATGATCGGCTTGCCCGATTGCAGTTCCTCCAGGCTCAGCCCGAAGTTGAGGTAGCGCTCGACATAGAGCGCGGTCATGTCGGGGTTATCGGGATTGTCGAACCAGGACCGCGAGCGCAGCGCCGCGCGACGAGTTCCAGCTTCTTCGGTCATGATTCCTCCGCTACGGCGCAACTTGGGGCGTACAGGCGGACCTTGATAACCGCCGCGCACGCCCATAGGAAGCATATATATCTTATAAAAGGATTGCCTGATATGTCGGAGCGGATTCGTCTTGGGTTGGTGGGCATCGGCAAGATCGCGCGCGATCAGCATCTGCCGGCGCTGAAAGGCGATGACCGTTTCGAGCTGGTCGCCACCGCAAGCCGCAACGCCTCGGTAGACGGGGTCGCCGCGCACAAGGACATCGAATCGCTGATTGCCGGCGGGCATGATCTCACCGCCGTCTCGCTCTGCACCCCGCCCGAGGGCCGCTACGATCAGGCACGCATCGCGATCGAGGCCGGGCTGCACGTGATGCTGGAAAAGCCGCCGGCCGCGACGCTGACCGAAATCTTCGACTTGGCCGAGCGCGCCCGCGCCAAGGACGTGACGCTGTTCACCACCTGGCATTCGCGCGAGGCCGCCGGCGTCGAGCCCGCCAAGGCCTGGCTCCAGGGCAAGCAGATCAAGGCCGCGCGCATTACCTGGCGCGAGGACATCCGCCGCTGGCACCCGGGGCAGGAATGGATCCTGGCGGCGGGCGGCTTCGGCGTGTTCGATCCGGGTATCAACGCGCTCTCGATCGTGACCGCGATCCTGCCCGAAGCGCTGCTGCTCGACGAAGCATGGATGGAAGTGCCCGAAGGGCGCGCCTCGCCGCTGCGCGCCAAGCTCCACATGCGCTGCGCGGGCGCCCCGGTGACCGCCGATTTCGATTTCCTCCAGACCGGCCCGCAAACCTGGGACATCGAGGTCGACACCGATTCCGGTACGCTGCGCCTCGGCATGGGCGGCAGCATCCTGCAACTTCCGGGCGAAGACGAGCAAAAGGCACCGGACCGCGAATATGCCCGGCTTTATGCGCGCTTCGCCGAGCTGGTGGCGGCAAAGCAGAGTGACGTTGACGTGCGTCCGCTCCAGCTGGTCGCGGACGCCTTCCTCGTCGGCGAGCGCGCGATCGGCGAGACTTTCGCGTTCTGAGGCGCTTCGGCGCCTGCCCGTGGGGAAATCGCCGCGCAAGTCGCTACGCCGTTCGACATATTTTGCGACAACCTTTTTGTGGCACGTGGGATACGTGCCATCTAATGGCGAGTTTGGCAGTGACCGGTGGTCCGGCATTCTTCGGGCCACCCCTAAGCGGGTTCTGAAATTTGAACGCTCCGACCAGCTATGGCCGTTCGGGCCTGATCGTGTTTGCATCGGCCCTGCTTCTCGCCGCGTGCAGCTCCGGCGAGGGTGCCGGCAAGCAGCAGGGCGGCGGCCGCCGCGGTCCCTCGGGCCCGCCGCAGGTCGGCTATGTCGTGGTGCAGCCGAGCAGCGTGCCGGTGACCACCGAGCTGGCCGGACGCGTTACGCCCTATCAGATGTCGCAGGTCCGCCCGCAGGTCGCTGGCATCGTCCAGCGCCGGCTGTTCAAGGAGGGCGAGGTCGTCCGCCAGGGACAGACGCTCTACCAGATCGACCCGAGCCTCTATCAGGCCAGCGTCGCACAAGCGCAGGCGAACCTGCAAAATGCCCAGGCGACGCTGGAAGCGGCGCGGATCCGGGCCGATCGCTACAAGCCGCTCGCCCAGATGCAGGCCGTGAGCCAGCAGGACTATACCGACGCGGTGGCCCAGGCGCGACAGGCGGCGGCGCAGGTGGCGCAGTTCCGCGCCGCGCTGCAGACCGCCCAGATCAACCTGCGCTTCACGCGCGTACCGGCACCGATTACCGGCCGCATCGGGCGATCGCTGTTCACCGAGGGCGCGCTCGTCACCGCCAACCAGGCCGATCCCCTCGCGGTGATCGAACGGCTCGACCCCATCTTCGTCGACATCCAGCAATCCAGCGCCGACATGCTGGCGTTGCGCCGCGCGCTGGCGCGGGGGGGCACAGCCCCCGCCACCGCGACCGTCCGGCTCAAGCTTGAGGACGGCAGCGACTATGGCGCCACCGGGACGGTCGAATTCACCGAGGTGATCGTCAACGAGAGCACCGGCACGGTCACGCTGCGCGCGCGATTCCCCAACGCGCAGAACATCCTGCTGCCGGGCATGTTCGTCCGCGCGGTGTTCGCGCAGGCGATCGATACCCAAGCTTATCTGGTACCGCAGGCGGGCGTGTCGCGCGATCCCAAGGGCAATGCGACCGTCTATGTCGTGGGGCCGGGCAACAAGGCGGTGGCGCGCACCGTCGTCGCCGATCGCACGATCGGGCAGAACTGGGTGATCACGCAAGGACTTGCGCCGGGCGACAAGGTGATCGTGCAGGGCACGGCGAACCTCAAGCCGGACATCGATATCAAGCCGGTCCCCGCCAACACGCCGCAGAAGATCGAGCCGCCCAAGAAGGGCCAGGGGCAAGGCGGCGCCCAGACCAAGGGCGGCAGCCAGGCCAAGGCGGGCTGAGCCGCCATGTCGCGCATCTTCATCGACCGGCCGATCTTCGCCTGGGTGCTCGCCATCATCGTGATGCTGATGGGCCTGGCGGCGATCTTCTCGCTGCCCATCGCGCAATATCCGGACATCGCGCCGCCACAGGTCAATATCCGCGCCACCTATCCCGGCGCCTCGGCGGAGACGGTGCAGAACAGCGTCACCCAGGTGATCGAGCAGCAGCTGAGCGGCATCGACGGCCTGCTCTATTTCAGCAGCTCGTCCACCTCGCGCGGCCAAGTGACCATCTCGGCGACCTTCGAGAAGGGCACCAACCCGGACATCGCCCAGGTGCAGGTGCAGAACAAGGTGCAGCAGGCGCTGTCCCGCCTGCCCAGCCAGGTGCAGCAGCAGGGCCTGACCGTCACCAAGTCGAACCCCGACTTCCTGATGATCGTCGGCGTGTATGACTCGACCGACAAGAAGACCAATCTCGACGTCTCGGACTGGCTCGCCTCCAACCTGCAGGACCCGCTGTCGCGCATCGAAGGCGTCGGCGACACCAACGTGTTCGGTGCGCCCTATGCGATGCGCATCTGGCTCAACCCTGCGCGGCTCGCCAGCTACGGGCTGATCCCGGGGGACATCATCACCGCGATCCAGGCGCAGAACACCGAGATCGCCGCCGGCGAGCTCGGCGGCCAGCCGATGCCCGACGAGCAGATGCTCAATGCGACCGTGACCTCGCAGTCGCGGCTGCAGACGCCCGAGCAGTTCGCCAACATCATCGTGAAGACCGATTCGACCGGCGCCGCGGTGAAGCTGCGCGACGTCGCGCGGGTCGAGCTCGGCTCGGACAATTACAACTCCTCCAGCCGGATCAACGGCCATCCCGGCGCCGGCCTCGCCATCTCGCTGTCGCCGGGCGCCGACGCGCTCAAGACCGCCGATCTGGTGAAGGCCCAGGTCGAGGCCGCCGCCAAGGGCTTCCCGCCGGGCTTCAAATACGCCTATGCCAACGACACCACCGGCTTCATCAAGCTTTCGATCGAAGAAGTGGTGAAGACGCTGCTCGAAGCGATCGTGCTCGTCGTCATCGTGATGTTCGTCTTCCTGCAGAGCTGGCGCGCGACGCTGATCCCGGCAATTGCGGTGCCGGTGGTGTTGCTCGGCACCTTCGGCGTGTTCTACGCGCTCGGCTTCTCGATCAACACGCTCACCCTGTTCGGGCTCGTCCTCGCCATCGGCCTGCTCGTCGACGACGCGATCGTCGTCGTCGAGAATGTCGAGCGGCTGATGGAAGAGAATCCGGACATGACGCCGCGCGAGGCGACGATCCGCTCGATGGACGAGATCCAGGTGGCGCTGGTCGCGATCGCGCTGGTGCTCTCGGCCGTGTTCCTGCCGATGGCGTTCTTCGGCGGCTCGACCGGCGTGATCTACCGCCAGTTCTCGGTGACGATCGTGTCCGCCATGGTCCTCTCGGTGCTCGTCGCGCTGGTGCTGAGCCCCGCGCTCACCGCCACGCTGCTCAAGCAGAAGAACCAGGAAAAGAACCCCGAGGACACCTGGATGGGGCGTCGCTTCCCCTGGGTCGGACGCGGGCTGACCGCCGCCAAGACCAAGTTCAACAACGGCTTCGATCGCGGCGTCGATCGCTATGTCCGCGGCGTGCAGGCGGTGGTCGATCGCAAGTGGATCTTCGTGCTCGTCTATGTCGCGGTCTGCGCGATCCTCGTGCTGATGTTCGTTCGCCTGCCCACCGGCTTCCTGCCGACCGAGGACCAGGGCGCCGCCTCGGTGCAGTTCCGTCTGCCCGCGGGCGCGACCATGGCGCGCACCAAGGAAGTGCAGCTCGCGGTGGAGAAATACTTCCTGACCAAGGAAGCCAAGAACGTGTCCGTGATGTTCTCGGTCTCCGGCGGCGGCGGCGGCGGGGTCAATGGCCAGAATACCGGCCAGGGTTTCATCAATCTCACCGACTGGTCGGACCGCAAGGGCGCCGAAAACAGCGCCGACGGCATCGTCAACCGCGCGGCCGGCGCCTTCCGCAACTTCCGCGACGCACAGGTCTTCGCGCTGGTGCCGCCGGCGATCCGCGGCCTCGGCCAGTCGACCGGCTTTACCATGGAGCTGCTCAACACCAGCGGGATGAGCCGCGAGCAGTTCGTCGCCGCGCGCGACAAGCTGCTCGCCGCGGCCAATGCCGATCCGGAGCTGGCGCAGGTCCGCCTCACCGACCTTCCCGACGTGGCGACGCTCAAGGTTGATCTGGACCAGCAGAAGCTCGCCACGCTGGGCCTCAGCCAGACCGACGTGAACGCGACGCTGTCGACCGCCTGGGGCGGCCGCTACGTCAACGACTTCATCGATCGCGGTCGCGTGAAGCGCGTCTATGTCCAGGGCGACGCCCCCTATCGCTCGGAGCCCGGCGACCTGGCGCAGTGGTTCGTCCGCAGCAGCAACGGCCAGATGGCGCCCTTCACCTCCTTCTCCTCGACCAGCTGGGCGACGGCGCCGACCTCGATGGCGCGGTTCAACGGCGTCCAGTCGTTCGAGTTCAGCGGCCAGGCCGTCCCGGGCAAGAGTTCGGGCGAGGCGATGAAGCGCATTGCCGAGCTCGCCGCGCAGATCCCCGGCACCAGCATCGCCTGGGCGGGCCTGTCCTATCAGGAGCGGCTCTCCTCAGGCCAGGCGCCGCTGCTCTACGGCGTGTCGCTGCTCGTCGTGTTCCTCTGCCTTGCGGCGCTGTACGAAAGCTGGTCGATCCCGATCGCGGTGCTGCTCGTCATTCCGCTCGGCCTGGTCGGCGCGATCTTCGCGGTGACGCTGCGCGGCCTGCAGAACGACGTGTACCTGCAGATCGGCCTGCTCACTACCATGGGCCTCGCCGCCAAGAACGCGATCCTGATGATCGAATTTGCCGAACAGGCCGAGAAGCAGGGCAAGCGCGTGATCGAGGCGGCGCTGGAAGCGGCCCGCATCCGTCTCCGCCCGATCCTGATGACCAGCCTCGCCTTCATCTTCGGCGTGCTGCCGCTGGCAATCTCGACCGGCGCGGGCGCCAACAGCCGAATCGCGATCGGCACTTCGGTGATCGGCGGCATGCTGACCGCGACGATCCTCGCCATCTTCTACATCCCGCTGTTCTTCGTGCTCGTCCGCCGCGGCGTGCGCGACGGCCTCGCCGCGCTGCGCAACCGCCGCCATCGCAACACCCCGGAGGCCAAGGCATGAAGCGCGCGCTGACGCTCCTCACCACCGCAGCACTCGCCGGCTGCTCGATGGCGCCGAAGGACGTGCGTCCCGCCGCGCCGGTGCCGCCGAGCTGGCCGGTGGGCGATTCCTACCTCCGCGAGAGCGAGGCGACGCTGCCCGCGCTCAGCTGGCGCGAGGTGTTCCGCGACGCACGGCTGCAGACGCTGATCGAGCAGGCGCTCGTCAACAATCGCGACCTGCGCGTGGCCGCGGCGAACATCGCCGCGGCGCGCGCGCAGTACCAGATCCAGCGCGGCGCGCAGCTGCCCCAGGTCGACGCCAGCCTCGGCATCACCGAGCGGCGCGGCAACGTGACCAATGTCGGCAACGGCCTGGGCACCGGGAACACGGGCAATACGGGCAACACCGGCGGGAACGTCGGCAATGTCGGCGGCGGCGTGCGGACCAACTATTCGACCCAAGCCGGCATCACCGGCTTCGAGCTCGACCTGTTCGGCCGCCTCGCCTCGCTCACCCGCGCGCAGCAGGAGACCTATTTCGCCACCGAAGCCGGCGCCCGCGCGACCCGGCTGACCTTGGTCGGCGACATCGCCACCGCCTGGCTCACCTATGCCTCGGACGCGAGCCTGCTCGCCGTCGCGCAGCAGACCGCGAAGAGCGCCGAGGACAGCGTCCGCCTCACCCGCGCGCGCCTCGAGGGCGGCGTCGCCCCGCGCACCGACCTGCGCCAGGCCGAACAGACGCTCGCGACGGCGCAGAACGACGTCGCCCGCCAGACCAGCGCGCTGGCGCAGGACGTCAATGCGCTGCGCCTGCTCGCCGGCTCCGAAATCGACCCTGCGCTGCTCCCCGCCTCGATCGAAGAGGCGGCCCCGACCATCGCCGCCGTCCCGGCAGGGCTCGATTCGAGCATCCTGCTGCGCCGGCCGGACGTGGTGCAGGCCGAATATCAGCTGCGCGCCGCCAATGCCCAGATCGGCGCGGCGCGGGCGGCGCTGTTCCCGCGGATCAGCCTCACCACCGTGCTCGGCTTCGCCAGCACCGCGCTATCCAGCCTGTTCGACGGCGACGCCTTCACCTGGCAGGCGGGCGGCACTGGCAGCTATTCGATCTTCCGCGGCGGCGCGGCACGCGCCAATGTGCGGCTGACCGAAGCGCAGCAGCAGGCGCAGCTCGCCAATTACGAGCGCGCGATCCAGACCGCCTTTCGCGACGTCGCCAATGCGCTGGCGGTGCGCGGCACGATCGATGCCCAGCTCCGCGCGACTCAGCTGCAGGAAGAGGCGGCGGCCGACACCTATCGGCTGAGCGAGGCGCGCTATCGCGGCGGCATCGACACCTTCCTGCAGAGCCTGGTCTCGCAGCGCTCGCTCTATGCGGCGCAGCAGCAGCTGGTGACGGTGCAGTTCACCGCCGCGACCAACCGCGTGAACCTCTACCGCGCACTCGGCGGCGATTCGCAGCTGGAGGTGACACGGCAAGGGCCCCAGCCGGTGAACGCGCAAGGGCCTGCAGGAAGCACGGGCGGTTGACCGCACGCCCCTGCTTGTGGCAGGCGCATCGGCAGCGGGCGGGTATAGCACAATGGTAGTGCAGCAGCCTTCCAAGCTGAATACGCGGGTTCGATTCCCGCTACCCGCTCCATTTCTCGCCGCATGACAGACACCTCCGCCCCGCTCGCACTCTATGTGCATTGGCCGTTCTGCGTGTCCAAATGCCCCTATTGCGACTTCAACAGCCATGTCCGCGAAAGCGTCGACCAGGCGCGGTGGCGCGATGCGCTGCTGGCCGACCTCGCCCATGAAGCGGCGGTGCTGCCGGGGCGGCGGCTGGGGTCGATCTTCTTCGGTGGCGGCACGCCCTCGCTGATGCCCCCGGAGACGGTCGCCGCGATCATCGATGCGGCGGCGAAGGCATGGACGTTCGAGGACGGCATCGAGATCACGCTGGAGGCGAACCCCTCCTCGGTGGAGGCCGCGCGGTTCGCGGATATCGCCAGGGCCGGGGTGAACCGCGTGTCGCTGGGGCTGCAGGCGCTCGACGATGAGGCGCTGGTCTTTCTCGGTCGCGCGCATGGCGTCGACGAAGGCCTGGCCGCGCTGGCGACGGCGCAGGCCGCGTTCGCCCGGGTGAGCTTCGACCTGATCTATGCCCGCCCCGGCCAGTCGCTGGAGGCCTGGGAGGCGGAATTGCGCCGCGCGATCGGCTTCGGCACCGAGCATCTCTCGCTCTACCAGCTGGCCATCGAGCCGGGCACGCGCTTCGCGACGCTGGCGGCCAAGGGCCAGCTTACCATCCCCGATGCCGATATGGGCGCGGACCTGTTCGAGATGACGCGCGCGATCACCGCCGCGGCGGGGCTGCCGGCCTATGAGATTTCCAACCATGCCCGGCCGGGCGCCGAGAGCCGGCACAACCTCACCTATTGGCGCTACCGCGACTATGCGGGCGTGGGCCCGGGTGCGCATGGCCGGCGCGGCGGGCTGGCAACGCTGCGCTACAAGAAGCCGGAGAACTGGCTGGCGGCACTGGACCGCAACGGCAATGGCATGGAGCGCGAGGACCGGCTCGATCCCGCCGATCGCGCGATCGAGGCGCTGCTGATGGGGCTGCGGATCGGCGAGGGTATCGACCTGGATCGCATCGCGGCGCTTGCCGATGGCGCACCGCCGATCGATGCTAGGGCGCTCGATCGTATCGTGCAGCAAGGGCTTGCCGAGCGCGAGGGAAACCGACTGCGGGTCACCGAGGCGGGCATGCCCGTGCTAGAAGCGATCCTGCGCGAGATCGTCGCCTGAACCGAAAAACCGTCGTCCCGGCGAAAGCCGGGATCCATTGGGGTCACCGTCGAGCTCTTGCCGATACGGAGTGGCGAATGGATCCCGGCTTCCGCCGGGATGACGACTTCGGACGTCGGCCTTCTTACTGCGCGCTGGCCGGCGCCGCCGACACGGTGACGATAGAGCCGTCGCGTACTTCCTGCACCTCCAGCGCGCGCGCGGCGATGCCGTCGCGGCCGAAGCGGAAGGCGCCGTCGACACCGCCGAAATCATGGTCGACCAGCATCGAGGCGGGGAAGTCGGTGTTGTTCTTCCAGTCGCGCGCGATGCGAACGGTCAGCAGCACCGCGTCATAGCCGAGCGCCGAAAGCCGGTAGGGTGCGGCGCCGAAGCGATTGCGGTACTTCACCGCATATTGCCGGTAGACGCCGTCGGGTACACTGGCGAACCAGGAGCCGTTGAGCACCGGCCGGCTGGCGATCGCCGAATCGGTGTTCCACAATTCCGTACCGAGCACGCGCGCCGCCTTGCCCGCGCCCGAGCGGCGGATCGCCGGCACCGCCAGCGTGGCCGAGCCAGCGCTGCCCGCAATCAGGATCGCCTGGTAGGGCACGCCCGACAGCTTGGCGATCGCGGCGTTCATCGAGCCCGGCCGCGCATCGTAATTCTGCATCGCCAGCACCTTGCCGCCGGCGCTCTCCACCGCGCGGAGGAAGGCCGTCGAGCTGCGCTGGCCATAGACGCCTGAGGGGATCAGCCCGGCGAACTGGGTGATGCCGTTGCCCTTGGCATAGTCGACAACGCGCTCGATCGACTGGGTGGGCGAATAGCCGAGCAGGTAGACGCCGTTCCCCGCCGCGCTGGCATCGTTGGAGAAGCTGAGCACCGGCACCCGCGCCCGCCGTGCAATCGGCGCCACCGCGCGGGCATCCTCGCCGAGCAGCGGACCGAGGATCAGCTTGTTGCCTTCGGCCACCGCGCGCTCGGCCGCGGCGATCGCCCCGCCGGGGCCCGCGGTGTCATAGCTGGTGATGCGGATCGCATCGGTGTTGGTGTCGAGGATCGCCAGCTGCGTCGCATTCTGCAGCGAGCGGCCGAGCCCGGCATTGGTGCCGGTCAGCGGTACCAGCAGCGCCACGCGGTGGCGCGCGACGTCCTGCGGCAGTCCCTGCTGGATCGGGGTGCTCGGGCGCTCGGCCGGGCGCTCGGCCGGCGCGGTCGGCGCGGTCGGCGGACCACCGCGCGGCGCGACGCAGGCGCTTGCCAGAAATGCCAGACCGGTCACGGCCAAACGAAGGGACGCGGTGCGTCCCGGTTGCGATTTGCCGCTGCCCTCTGCCATGACACTCCCCGATGGAAAACACGCTTGCGCCCGGCCTCTATATCGTCGCCACTCCGATCGGCAATCTCGGTGACCTGTCGCCGCGCGCCAGCATGATACTCTCGCAGGCCGATGTGGTTGCAGTGGAAGACAGCCGGGTGACCGCCGGGCTGCTCCGCCATATCGGGGTGAAGCGGCCGATGCAGCCCTATCACGACCATAATGCCGATGCGGTGCGCCCCGGCCTGATCGCGCGGATGGGGAGCGAGGCGGTGGCGCTGGTCTCGGATGCGGGCACGCCGCTGATCTCCGATCCCGGCTACAAGCTGGTCCGCGACGCCCGCGCGGCCGGCCACACCGTGGTGACGATCCCCGGCCCCTGCGCCGCGATCGCCGCGCTGACGCTCGCGGGGCTGCCGACCGACCGCTTCTTTTTTCTCGGCTTCCTGCCCAGCAAGGCACATGCGCGGGCGGAGGCCATCGCGGAAGTGGCGGCGATCAAGGCGACGTTGGTGCTGTACGAATCGGGCCCGCGCCTGTCCGCCTGCCTGTCGGCGCTTGCCGAGGGCCTTGGCGACCGCGAGGCGGGCGTCGCGCGCGAGATCACCAAGAAGTTCGAGGAGTGCGTGACCGGCACCCTCTCCACCCTCGCCGCGCGCTATGCCGAGGCGCCGCCCAAGGGCGAGATCGTCATCATCGTCGGCCCGCCCGGCGAAGCCTCGCCCGCCACGCTCGAGGATGGCGAGGCCGCGCTGGTGGAGGCGCTGACCCGCCTCCCTGCCTCCAAGGCGGCGGGCGAAGTCGCCAAGAAGCTGGGGCTGGACCGCAAGGCGCTCTACGCCCGCGCGATGGAATTGAAGGGGTGAGGGACCGCCGCGCCGCCGAGCTGCGCGGTCGCGACGGCGAGCGCCGTGCCGCCTGGTGGCTATGGCTGCGCGGCTGGCGGATCCTCGACCAGCGGGTGCGCACGCCCGCGGGCGAAGTCGACATCGTGGCACGGCGCGGCAGCCTCGTCGCGTTCGTCGAGGTGAAGACGCGCAAGTCCGCCGCCGAACTCGACTATGCGATCGACGAAAGGCGCCTCGCCCGCGTCGCCGCCGCGGCGGAATTGCTGATACCGCGCTATGCGGGCCCAGGCGACGATATCCGCGTCGACGTGATCCTCATTGCCCCGCGGACGCTGCCTCGCCATATCGAGAACGCCTGGATCGGGTGACCTAGCCCGGCAAGACACCCAAGGAGGCCGCATGCTTACCGTCGCCGTGCAGATGGACCCGCTCGATTCGATCAACATCGCAGGCGACTCGACCTTCGCGCTGATGCTCTCCGCCCAGGCGCGCGGCCACCGGCTGTTCCATTATGCCCCCGAAGACCTGAACTACAGCGCCGGCCGCGTCTGGACCAAGGCGCATCCGGTGACGGTGCAGCGGGTGGCGGGCAACCACTTCAGCTTCGCCGATCCGGTGCAGCTCGATCTCGGCGACGAGGCCGACGTGGTGCTGATGCGCCAGGACCCGCCCTTCGACCTCGGCTATATCACCGCGACCCACCTGCTCGAGCGCATCGCCGATCGCACCCTGGTGGTGAACGACCCCGCCCAGGTCCGCAACGCGCCCGAAAAGGTATGGGTGCTCGATTTCGCCCAGTTCATGCCGCCGACGCTCGTCACTCGCTCGGTCGACGAGGCCAGGGCGTTCCTCGCTGAGCACGGCGAAATCGTCGTCAAGCCGCTGCACGGCAATGGGGGCAAGGCGATCTTCAAGATCGGCCGCGACGGCGCCAACCTCTCCTCGCTGATCGAGGTGTTCAACACCGCCTATCGCGAGCCGCACATGGTGCAGGCCTTCCTCCCCGACATCGCCAAGGGCGACAAGCGCATCGTGCTGGTCGACGGCGAGGTGGCCGGCGCGATCAACCGCCTGCCCGGCGAAGGCGAGATCCGCTCCAACCTTGCGGTCGGCGGATCGGCGGCGAAGACCGAGCTGACCGACAAGGAGAAGGAAATCTGCGCCGTGCTGGGGCCTGAACTCAAGAAGCGCGGGCTCCTTTTCGTCGGCATCGACGTTATCGGGGGGCAATGGCTGACCGAAATCAACGTCACCTCGCCCACCGGCATCGTCGCGATCGACCGGTTCAACGGCACCGACACGGCGGGCATGATCTGGGATGCGATCGAGGCCCGGGTGGCCGCACGCGCCTGAACGGGGCCTGAAGCGATGGGCATGGTCCTCGGCTGGGGCTATTGGGGCATCTTCCTGCTGATGGTGCTGGAAAACGTGATTCCCCCGGTCCCGTCCGAGGCAATCATGGGGATGGCCGGCATCGGCGCGGCGCGCGGGCATTTCGATCCCGTACTGCTGGTGCTGATAGGCACGCTCGGCACGGTGCTCGGCAATCTCTTCTGGTGGGAGATCGGGCGGCGGCTCGGCTATGAGCGGCTGCAGCCCTTCGTCGCGCGCTGGGGCCGCTGGCTCACGGTCGAGTGGCACGACGTCGAGCGCTTCAAGGGCTATTTCGATCGCTGGGGTGGCCCGACGATCTTCGTGTTCCGCTTCATGCCCTTCGGCCGCACGATCATTTCGTTGCCTGCGGGGCTGATGCACATGCCCTTCTGGAAATTCTGTCTCTACACCGCCGCGGGCAGCGCCTTGTGGAACGCGGCGCTGGTCGGCGTGGGCTATGGCCTCGGGGCCGCCGTTGCCGAGATCGACCGGTTCGTCACCCCGGCGATCGTCATCGGCGTGGTGGCCATGCTGATCTTCTATATCTGGCGCGTACTTACCTGGAAGCCCCGCGCGGCCTAGTCGGTCGCGGGCAGCGGTTGCGCCGCGCCGGCACCCCCACGCGCCGGACCCACGCAAATCCGCCGCAATCGCTCACTATTGCACTTGCGAACCATTTGCAAAGATATTCCTGCGCCTAAGCCGAATCCCGGGTTGCAGCCTCGCTATTATAGGCCTATCCCGCCCTCGCTTTCGCGGCGCATGTTCACGCGACCGCTTTGCTTGGAACCAACCAAGGAGATTCCATGGCCCGCAAGAAGATCGCGCTGATCGGCTCCGGCATGATTGGCGGTACGCTCGCGCACCTCGCCGCCATCAAGGAACTGGGCGACATCGTCCTTTTCGACATCGCTGAAGGCACCCCGCAGGGCAAGGCGCTCGACATCGCGCAGTCCGGCCCGGTCGAAGGCTTCGACGCCAACCTCAAGGGCGCCAACAGCTATGAGGACATCGCGGGCGCCGACGTCTGCATCGTCACCGCCGGCATCCCGCGCAAGCCGGGCATGAGCCGCGACGACCTGCTCAAGACCAATCTGGGCGTGATGAAGGCCGTGGGCGAAGGCATCGCCGCGCACGCGCCGGACGCGTTCGTGATCTGCATCACCAACCCGCTCGACGCGATGGTATGGGCACTCCGCGAGTTCTCGGGCCTGCCGCACCAGAAGGTCGTCGGCATGGCCGGCGTGCTCGATTCGGCACGCTTCCGCCACTTCCTCGCCGAAGAGTTCAACGTCTCGGTCGAGGACGTCACCGCTTTCGTGCTCGGCGGCCACGGCGACACCATGGTCCCGGTGATCGAATATTCGACCGTCGCCGGCATCCCGGTGCCCGACCTGATCAAGATGGGCTGGTCCACCCAGGAGCGCATCGACGCCATCGTCGCGCGCACCCGTTCGGGCGGCGGCGAGATCGTCGGCCTGCTCAAGACCGGCTCGGCCTTCTATGCCCCGGCCACCAGCGCGATCGCGATGGCCGAGAGCTATCTGAAGGACAAGAAGCGCCTGCTTCCCTGCGCCGCGCACCTCACCGGCCAGTACGGCGTCGATGACCTGTACGTCGGCGTGCCGATCGTGATCGGCAAGGACGGCGTCGAGCGCATCGTCGAGATCGAACTGAACGCCACGGCGAAGCAGAATTTCGACGTTTCGGTCGACGCGGTCAAGGAACTGGTCGCGGCATGCAAGTCGATCGACTCCTCGCTCGCCTGATCCTGCCCACGCTCGTCGCGGTGCCGGGCGTCGCTTCCGCACAGGAAGCGATCGCCACGGCACCGACCGAGCCGGTGGCGCTGTTCCGTGCCGTGTGCATGGGCGGCAGCGCCCGGTTGACTCGCGGCATGTCCGAAGCGGCGACCTATGCGACGCTGCCGCTGCCCGCGCAGCGCGCGATCGGCATCGGCGCTGCCTCGACCGCCAATGCCGCCGATGCGCTGAAGGCGCCCGCGCCCGAACCGGCCGCGGTGCCCAACAGCATCTATCGCATCGCCGGCGGCAACATCTATCTGTTCGTACCCAAGGCCGGCACCGGCACGGGCACCCTCGCCGAGTCCTGCATGGTCCTGTGGATCGGCGGCGGCGACGATTATCTCGCGGCCCGCAAGATCGTGCTGCCGAGCGAGGAAAAGGTGCCGCTCTATGCGCGCCCCGAATCCAAGCCCGACCGCGCGACCTTCACGGCCGCTTCGTTCGGAACGACGCAATATTCGCTCGCCACGTTCGGCGGCTGGATTGCGCTGCGCTCCTTTACCCCTCCCAGCGACCCGGAAAAGGCGAACTGAATGAGCATCCTCGTCGACAAGAACACCAAGGTCATCGTCCAGGGGATGACCGGTGCCACCGGCACGTTCCACACCGAGCAGGCGCTTGCCTATGGCACGCAGATGGTCGGCGGCGTCACCCCCGGCAAGGGCGGTAGCACGCATATCGGCCTGCCCGTGTACGACACGGTCGCCGAAGCCAAGGACAAGACCGGCGCCGACGCCAGCGTGATCTACGTGCCGCCCCCCTTCGCGGCGGATTCGATCCTCGAGGCGATCGATGCCGAGATCCCGCTGATCGTCGCGATCACCGAGGGCATTCCGGTGCTCGACATGGTCAAGGTGAAGCGCGCGCTCTCCGGCTCCAAGTCGCGCCTGATCGGCCCGAACTGCCCGGGCGTGCTGACGCCGGGCGAGTGCAAGATCGGCATCATGCCGGGCTCGATCTTCTCCAAGGGCTCGGTGGGCGTCGTGTCGCGCTCGGGCACCCTCACCTATGAGGCGGTGTTCCAGACCACCAACGCCGGCCTGGGCCAGACCACGGCCGTCGGCATCGGCGGTGACCCGGTCAATGGCACCAACTTCATCGACGTGCTCGAGCTGTTCCTCGCCGACGACGCTACCCAGTCGATCATCATGATCGGCGAGATCGGCGGCTCGGCGGAAGAAGAAGCGGCCCAGTTCCTGATCGACGAGGCCAAGCGTGGCCGCAAGAAGCCGATGGCCGGCTTCATCGCGGGTCGCACCGCGCCTCCGGGCCGCCGCATGGGCCATGCCGGAGCGATCGTCTCGGGCGGCCAGGGCGGCGCCGAGGACAAGATCGCGGCGATGGAAGCCGCCGGCATCCGCGTCTCCCCCAGCCCCTCGCTGCTCGGCGAGACGCTGCTGGAAGCGCTGAAGGGCTAAACTGCAACGGTAGCGCTCCTATATAGGTGGGAATGGGAGCGCTAACACGAACGGAAGCATGATCATGGGCTATGAAGGCCTCGACTTCGACGACATCGCCGGCGGTGTGAGCCCCGGCTTCGTCGAGACTTTGTACCGGCGCTACAAGAGCGATCCGGCTTCGGTGGAACCCAGCTGGCGGACCTGGTTCGAGGGTCTCGAATCGACCGCCTCGGGCCCCAGCTGGCAGCGGACCAACTGGCCGCTGACCGAAACCGACGCGCTGACGGCCGGGCTCGACCCCACCCAGATGGAGCCCGCGCCGAAGCCCGCCAAGGGCGGCGCGCCGGCCAAGCCGGCCGCTCCCGCCGCCTCGACGGCGGACGTGACCAAGGCCGCGGAAGATTCGATCCGCGCGATGATGCTGATCCGCACCTACCGGGTGCGCGGCCATCTCGCCGCCAATCTCGACCCGCTCGGCCTCGCCCGCCAAAACCTGCCCGCCGACCTGACGCCGGAATATCACGGCTTCTCGGGCGCCGATCTCGATCGCCCGATCTATCTCGGCGGCGCGCTCGGCCTGCAGCACGCCACGGTGCGCGAGATCGTCGCGATCCTCCAGGCCAATTACTGCGGTAATGTCGGCCTCGAATATATGCACATCGCGGACGTGGAGGAGCGCCGCTTCCTCCAGGACCGGATGGAAGGCAAGGACAAGGCGATCACCTTCACGCCCGACGGCAAGAAGGCGATCCTGTCCAAGGTGATCGAAGCCGAGCAGTGGGAAAAGTTCCTCGGCAAGAAATATGTCGGCACCAAGCGGTTCGGCCTCGACGGCGGCGAATCGATGATCCCGGCGATGGAAGCGATCATCAAGTACGGCGGCCAGCAGGGCGTCCGCGAGATCGTGTACGGCATGGCCCATCGCGGCCGCCTGAACATGCTCGCCAACGTCATGGAAAAGCCGTTCCGGGTGATCTTCCATGAGTTTGGCGGCGGTTCGGCCAACCCGGACGACGTCGCCGGTTCGGGCGACGTGAAGTATCACCTCGGCACCTCCACCGATCGCCAGTTCGACGGCATCAGCGTCCATATGTCGCTGGTCGCCAACCCGTCGCACCTCGAGGCGGCCGATCCGGTCGTGCTCGGCAAGGCCCGCGCGCTGCAGACCATCCGCGGCGACCTGGAAAAGCACGAGCAGGTGCTGCCGGTGCTGATCCACGGCGACGCGGCGTTCGCCGGCCAGGGCATCGTGTGGGAGACGCTCGGCTTCTCCGGCATCCGCGGCTACAACACCGGCGGCTGCATCCACTTCGTCATCAACAACCAGGTCGGCTTCACGACGAGCCCGCAGTTCGCGCGCTCCTCGCCCTATCCGTCGGACGTCGCCAAGGGCGTCCAGGCGCCGATCCTGCACGTCAACGGCGACGATCCCGAAGCCGTGACCTTCGCCTGCAAGGTGGCGATCGAGTTCCGCCAGGAATTCCACCGCGACATCGTGATCGACATGTGGTGCTATCGCCGCTTCGGCCACAATGAAGGCGACGAGCCCGGCTTCACCCAGCCGCTGATGTACCAGAAGATCCGCCAGCACCCGGGTGTGAGCAGCATCTATGGCCAGAAGCTGATCGCCGAGGGCGTGGTCGACCAGGGCTTCATCGACGAGAAGACCCACCAGTTCACCACGCTGCTCGAAGGCGAGTTCGAGGCGGGCAAGACCTATCTGCCGAACAAGGCGGACTGGTTCGCCGGCCGCTGGTCGGGCCTGGGCGCGCCGTCGGACGGCGAGGGCTCGCGCCGCAACGTCGAGACCGGCATCGAGAAGAAGCTGTTCGACAGCCTCGGCCGCACGCTGACCACGGTCCCCGAGGATCTCGAGATCCACAAGACCCTCGGCCGCGTGCTCGATGCCAAGCGCGAGATGTTCAAGTCGGGCACCAATTTCGATTGGGCGACCGGCGAGGCGCTGGCCTTCGGCTCGCTGCTCTCGGAAGGCTATGCGGTGCGCCTGTCCGGCCAGGATTCGGGCCGCGGCACCTTCTCGCAGCGCCATGCCGTCTGGGTCGACCAGAAGACCGAGGCCAAGTATGTGCCGCTCACCACGGTGCCGCACGGCAGCTTCGAGGTGCTCGATTCGCCGCTCAGCGAATATGGCGTGCTCGGCTTCGAATACGGCTATGCGCTGGCCGATCCGAAGGCGCTGGTGCTGTGGGAAGCGCAGTTCGGCGACTTCGTGAACGGCGCGCAGATCATGATCGACCAGTTCATCGCGTCGGGCGAGTCCAAGTGGCTCCGGGCCAACGGCCTGGTGATGCTGCTGCCGCACGGCTATGAAGGCCAGGGCCCCGAGCACAGCTCGGCGCGTCCGGAGCGCTTCCTCCAGCTCTGCGCGCAGGACAACATGCAGGTGGTGAACATCACCACGCCGGCGAACTATTTCCACCTGCTGCGCCGGCAGATGCACCGCAACTTCCGCAAGCCGCTGATCCAGTTCACGCCGAAGTCGCTGCTCCGCCACAAGCTGGCGGTCTCCAGCGCCGAGGAGTTCCTGGGCGACAGCCACTTCAAGCGGATCCTGTCGGACCCGAGCGCGCCGGCGGATACCGAGGTGAAGCGCCTCGTCCTCTGCACCGGCAAGGTCGCCTACGATCTGATCGAGGCACGTGACGCAGCGGGCGACAAGAACACTGCGATCGTCCGGATCGAGCAGCTCTACCCGTTCCCTGGCGAGCCGCTGACCGAGCGGCTGAAGCGCATGACCAACCTCGAAGAGGTGGTGTGGGCGCAGGAAGAGCCGAAGAACAACGGCTACTGGTTCTTCGTCGAGCCGCTGATCGAGCAGTGCCTGATCGATGCCGGCACCAAGGTACAGCGTCCGCGCTATGCCGGTCGCGCCGCGGCGGCCTCGCCCGCCACCGGCCTGATGAAGCGCCACACCGCAGAGCAGGGCGCGCTCGTTGCCGACGCGCTCGGCCATAATGTCCGCGATGAAATCCGCCGCACCCGGAAAGGTTGAGAATGGCCACCGAAGTCAAAGTCCCCGTACTGGGCGAATCGATCACCGAAGCTACCGTCGGTGAATGGCTGAAGAATCCGGGCGATCCCGTCCGCGTCGACGAGCCGATCGCCAGCCTCGAGACCGACAAGGTCTCGGTCGAAGTCCCCTCGCCGGTCGCCGGCGTGATGGGCGAGCAGATCGTCAAGGTCGGCGATACCGTCGAAGTGGGTGCGGTGATCGCGATCATCGCGGGTGAAGGTGCGGCCGCCGCTCCGGCTGCGGCTCCCGCCGCCGCTGCCCCGGCTGCAACGCCTGCCCCGGCGCCCGCCGCTGCCCCGGCCCCCTCGGCCGATGCCGCTGCGCTGTCGCCGTCGGTGCGCCGTGCGGTGCTCGAAACCGGCGTCGATCCCTCGACCGTGCAGGGCACCGGCAAGGACGGCCGCCTGACCAAGGACGACGTGATCGCCGCCGCCAGCAGCAAGCCTGCCGCTGCGGCGCCGGCCGCTGCGCCTGCTCCCGCCGCTGCCCCGGCTTCGACCGGCGGTCGCAAGGAAGAGCGCGTGCGGATGACCCGCCTGCGCCAGACCGTTGCCAAGCGCCTCAAGGAAGCGCAGAACACCGCCGCGATGCTCACCACGTTCAACGACGTGGACATGACCGCGGTGATCGAAGCACGCGCCAAGTACAAGGACCTGTTCGAGAAGAAGCACGGCGTCCGCCTCGGCTTCATGGGCTTCTTCGTGAAGGCCGCCTGCATGGCGCTGAAGGACATTCCCGGCGTCAACGGCTCGATCGAGGGCGACGAGATCGTCTATCACGATTATTGCGACATCTCGGTCGCGGTCTCGGCCCCGCAGGGCCTGGTCGTGCCGGTGATCCGCGACGCGCAGGACCTGTCGGTCGCCGGCATCGAGCGCACGATCGGCGACTTCGGCAAGCGCGCCAAGGACGGCTCGCTCAAGATGGACGAGATGAAGGGCGGGACCTTCACCATCTCGAACGGCGGTGTGTTCGGCTCGCTGATGTCGACCCCGATCATCAACCCGCCGCAGTCGGCCGTGCTGGGCCTGCACCGCATTGAGGAGCGCCCGGTCGTCCGTGACGGCCAGGTCGTCGTTCGCCCGATGATGTATCTGGCGCTCAGCTACGACCACCGCCTGATCGACGGCCGCGAGGCGGTGACCTTCCTCGTCGCGATCAAGAACGCGATCGAGGATCCGACCCGTCTGCTGATCGACCTCTGATAGACCTTGTGCCCCCGCGAAAGCGGGGGCCCAGGGTAGGAACGTACATCGCGTGTGGCCCCGGGCTCCTGCTTCCGCAGGAGCACTGACTGAGGAGAAGCCCGACGAAATCCGGCTGCGTGTACATCATGGCGAACAAGCGCAACGGCACCATCTATGTGGGGTCGACCAGCGACTTGGCCGCACGAGCGTACCAGCACCGCACCGGCATGATCGAAGGCTTCACCAAGGACAAAGGCTGCAAGCACCTCGTCTGGTACGAGGCGCATGAGGATCTGGACGGGGCGCGGCTTCGCGAACGCCAGATGAAGAAATGGAAGCGGGCGTGGAAGATCGAGCTGATCGAACGCGACAACCCGCACTGGAAGGATTTGTACGGGACGCTCTTCGGCTGAGCCGCGCGATGGCGCCGGATCGACGAACGTCCCTCGCAACCCTGGGCTCCTGCGTTCGCAGGAGCACGGCAATGCGCCTGACGCGGCGCACGCATGGAGCGGAAAATGGCTGAATATGATTTCGACGTCCTGATCATCGGTTCCGGCCCCGGCGGCTATGTCGCGGCGATCCGCGCGGCGCAGCTGGGTCTCAAGACCGGCTGCGTCGAAGCCCGTGAGACGCTGGGCGGCACCTGCCTCAACGTCGGCTGCATCCCCTCCAAGGCGCTGCTGAACGCCTCCGAGCTGTTCTACGAAGCGGCCTCGGGCGCGCTCGCCAAGCACGGCGTCAAGCTCGGCTCGGTCGAGCTCGACCTGCCGGCGATGATGGCCGACAAGGACAAGGCCGTGAAGGGCCTGACCGGCGGCATCGAATTCCTGTTCAAGAAGAACAAGGTCGAGTGGGTCAAGGGCCTCGGCACCTTCATCGACGCACACACCGTGCAGGTGGGCGAGCGCACCGTCACCGCCAAGAACATCGTCATCGCCACCGGCTCGTCGGTCACCCCGCTGCCGGGCGTGACGATCGACCAGAAGGTCGTGGTCGACTCGACCGGCGCGATCGCGCTGGAAAAGGTGCCGGCGAACATGGTCGTGATCGGCGGCGGCGTGATCGGGCTCGAGCTCGGCTCGGTCTGGCAGCGCCTCGGCGCCAAGGTGACCGTGGTCGAGTATCTCGACCAGCTGCTCCCCGGCATGGACGGTGAAGTCCGCAAGGAAGCCGCCAAGATCTTCAAGAAGCAGGGCATGGAGATCAAGCTCTCCACCAAGGTGACCGGCGTTGCCGTCAACGGCGACAAGGCGACCGTGACCGTGGAGCCCGCCGCCGGCGGTGCTGCCGAGACGCTGGACGCCGATGTCGTGCTCGTCGCGATCGGCCGCCGTCCGAACACCGAGGGCCTGGGCCTCGACAAGATCGGCCTCGCCACCAACCAGCGCGGCCAGATCGAGACCGACCACAGCTTCCGCACCGCCGTCGACGGCGTGTGGGCGATCGGCGACGTGATCCCGGGCCCGATGCTCGCGCACAAGGCCGAGGACGAAGGCATCGCGGTGGCCGAGAACATCGCCGGCCTCACCGGCATCGTGAACCATGCGGTGATCCCGAGCGTGGTCTACACCCACCCCGAAATCGCCGGCGTCGGCCTCACCGAGGAGCAGGCGCGCGAAAAGGGCGACGTGAAGGTCGGCAAGTTCCCGATGGCGGGCAACAGCCGCGCCAAGGCGATCGACGACACCACCGGCTGGGTGAAGGTGATCGCCGACGCCAAGACCGATCGCGTGCTCGGCGCCTGGATCATCACCGCGCCGGCAGGCACGATGATCGCCCAGGTCGCCCAGGCGATGGAATTCGGCGCGACCTCCGAGGACATCGCCTACACCTGCCATGCCCACCCGACGCATTCCGAAGCGATCAAGGAAGCGGCGATGGGCGTGCTCGGCAAGCCGATCCACATCTGATCCGACCCATTCGGACCGAAGCAAGCGCCGCCGGCATCGCCGGCGGCGTTTTGCTGTTCGGACTCCTTGAACCACGCTAACGGCCAGCCATGACCAGCCCCCTCGGCACCCATGACGCAATCATCCTCGGCGCCGGCGCGGCGGGAATGTTCTGCGCCGCGATGGCGGGCCAGCGCGGGCGCCAGGTGCTGCTGCTCGACCATGCCGAGGCGCCGGGGAAGAAGATCCTCATTTCCGGCGGCGGGCGGTGCAACTTCACCAATCTCGGCACCGCGCCCGATCGCTACCTCTCCGCCAACCCGCATTTCGCCAAGTCGGCGCTCGGCCGCTACACGGCGCAGGACTTCCTCGCGCTGGTCGAGCGCCACGGCATCGCTTGGCACGAGAAGACGCTGGGCCAGCTGTTCTGCGACGGCTCGGCGCGGCAGATCGTCGAGCTGCTGCTGGGCGAATGCGCGATGGGCGGCGTGACGATCCAGCTCGGCGCCGGCATCACCGACGTCGACCATGCCGATGGCCGCTTCCGCGTGACCACCAGCAAGGGCGTCGCCGAGGCCCCTGCCCTCGTCATCGCCACCGGCGGTCCGGCGATCCCCAAGCTCGGCGCGACCGGCTTCGCCTATGATCTCGCCCGCCACTTCGGCCTCAAGGTGGTCGAGCCCCGCCCCGCGCTCGTCCCGCTCACGCTCGGCGCCGACCAGGCGCTGTTCCGCGATCTCTCCGGCGTCTCCACCCCCGTCGCCGCGCGCGCCGGCAAGGCAAGCTTCCGCGAGGCGGCGCTGTTCACCCATCGCGGCCTCTCCGGCCCGGCGATCCTGCAGGTCTCGTCCTATTGGAAACACGGTGAGTCGATCGCCATCGACTTCCTGCCCGAGCAATCGAGGGGCTGGCTGCGCGAGGCCAAGCGCAGCGAGCCCCGCCTGGGCCTCCGTGCCCTGCTGAACCGCCAGCTGCCCGACCGGCTCGCCACCACCCTGGCCGAACGCATCGCGCTGCCCAGCGAGCTCGGCAATTGCCGCGACGCGCTGCTGGAACAGGCGGAGGCGCAGCTGGCCGGCTGGCGCTTCACCCCCAACGGCAGCGAGGGCTTCGCCAAGGCCGAGGTGACCGTCGGTGGAATCAGCACCGCCGACCTTTCCTCGCAGACCATGGAAGCGCGGAAAGTGCCCGGCCTATACGCGATCGGCGAGGCAGTGGACGTTACCGGCTGGCTCGGCGGCTATAATTTCCAATGGGCCTGGGCGAGCGGCTGGGCGGCGGCACAAGCGATATAAGATCACATCTCTGTTGCGCGAACGGCACGCCAGACCCCGGAAAGTTGCTTAACGCCCGGTTTTCATTTGCAAAGCTTGCGCGGCTTCGGCCAGACTTACCCGGAGGAGCAATTATCTTGTTGTTCCTGGGGGGACATTTCGAGTCGAATGAAAGTCAGGTGCGTTTTGGCAGCCGCCGTACTGGCCTGCCCTGTCACCGCGTTCGCACAGCAGCAGCCTGACCCGGCCTCAGGCCCCCCCGGCGCACCGCCCGCCGCGGGGGTGCTGGTCTATGGCCCGGACTTCTTCGCCAATACCGCGCTGCCGACCGCGCTGGACATGGTGCAGCGCCTGCCGGGCTTCACCCTCGACGTGGGCAATGGCGATGCCCGCGGTATCGCCGGCAACACCGGCAACGTGCTGATCGACGGCAAGCCGCCCGCCTCCAAGACCGATGGCCTGGGCGAGATCCTGCGCCGGATCAGCGCAGGCAGCGTCGCGCGGATCGAGCTGATCCGCGGCGGCGCACCGGGCATCGACATGCAGGGCCGCGCGGTGATCGCCAATGTGGTGCTCAAGCGCACCGCCTCGACCGAGACGCTGATCAACTTCCAGAGCTATATCTACCGCGACGGCTATGTCGGGCCCGACGTGACGCTGCAATATGCCCGGCGCGACGGCGATCGCCGCGACGAAGTCTCGCTCGAGTTGATCAGCGATCGCACCAGCGGCACCGCGCAGGGCTATCGCGTCCGCCGCGACGCCGCGGGCAATCTGCTCGTCCGCCAGGCACTCGACCTGTGGGACCGCGACCGCACCGCGATCCTGCGCTCGACGATCCAGCGCGCCGCCGGCGGCGGCCTCCTCACCCTCAACGGTCGCTTCGACTATCTCGACTACCCCACCAGCTTCACGGTGACGACGCTGGAAGGCACCGGCAGCTATACCCGCGCGACCGACATCACCCATCAGTGGAAGGGCGAACTCGGGGCGAACTGGACGCGGTCGCTCGGCCGGAAGAGCGAGGTCGAGGTGATCGGGCTGCAGCGGCTGGGCCATCTCGGCTATGATTCGGATACGCTGATCGGCAGCTTCGATTCCACCTTCGGCCAGCAGTCGCGCACGGGCGAATCGATCCTGCGCACGATCCTGCGCCACAAGGCGAGCACCAAGCTGTCGTTCGAGGGCGGCGGCGAGATCGCCTATAATTTCCTCGACAACCGCACGACCTATACCGAGGAGGGCGCCCCCGTGGCGCTGCCGGACGAGAAGGTGTTCGTCAGCGAGGTGCGCGGCGAACTGTTCGGACTGGCGCGCTGGCAGCCCTCGGGGCCGGTGACGCTGGAGGCGGGGCTGCGCACCGAAATGTCGCGCATCCGCGCCGATGGCGACACCCAGCGCAGCCGTGCCTTCTTCTACCCCAAGCCGCGTGTGCAGCTGACCCTGCGCCCCACCGCGCGCGACCAGGTTCGGCTGCGCGCCGAGGAGAGCGTCAGCCAGCTCGATTTCACCAATTTCGTCGCCGCGACCGAGATCAACCTCGGCACGGTCCGCGCCGGCAATGGCGATCTGCGGCCCGAGCAGACGCTGACGCTGGAGGCCGTGTTCGAGCATCGCTTCTGGGGCAAGGGGGCGCTGGAGCTGGGCGCCAAGCACGAGGCGACCCGGCACGTGATCGACTATATTCCGCTGGAGGGCGGGTTCGACGCGATCGGCAATATCGGCACGGGCACCCGCGACACGCTGTCGACCACGCTGACCCTGCCCTTCGATAAGCTGGGCATCAAGGATGCGCGCTTCCGCGGCAATGCCGCGGTGGTGCGCAGCCACGTCACCGATCCGCTGACCCGCGAGCGGCGTCGCTACACCAATGAAGTGCCGTTCACCTGCTCGGGCAGCTTCAGCCAGGACCTGTTCGGCGGCCGCTTCACCTATGGCGTGTACGGCAGCTGCGGCCAGCCTGGGACGAACCTCTACCGAATCGGCGAGTTCCGGACGACCGAGATCGAACCGGTCGTCGAGATCTACGGCATCTGGAAGCCGAGCAAGAAGCTGACGATCCGGCTCGACGCCGGCAACCTCACCAACCCCGCGCGCATCTACGACCGCGACGTATATACCGGCGAGCGCAACGCCTCGCCGCTGGCCTATCGCGAACGGCGCGTTCAGCGGCGCGGCCAGTATCTCTACGTGCAGATCCGCCGGACGCTGTAGGGCTTCCGCAACTCCCCACGCTTGTCATTCCGGCGAAAGCCGGAATCCATTGGCGCTCCGCCATGACGCCTGCCGTAACGTAGAGGCGAATGGATCCCGGCTTCCGCCGGGATGACAGCCGATAACTTCAGTCCAAGTTCGGCCGCAGGTAGCGCGTCGCCAGCTCCTCGCTGATCCCGCGGCGGGCGGCATAGTCCTTGAGCTGATCGGGCCCGACGCGCGCGACGCCGAAATATTCGGCCTGCGGGTGGCCGAAATAGAAGCCCGACACCGCCGCGGTGGGCAGCATCGCGAAGCTTTCGGTGAGGCTGATGCCGGTGCGCTTGTGCGCGTCGAGCAGGTCGAACAGGATCGGCTTGAGGCTGTGCTCGGGGCAGGCGGGATAGCCCGGCGCCGGGCGGATGCCGCGATATTGCTCGCGGACCAGCGCGTCATTGTCGAGCTGCTCGCCCTCGGCATAGCCCCAGAGCGCGGTGCGGACGAACTTGTGGAGCCGCTCGGCGAACGCCTCGGCCAGGCGATCGGCCAGCGCCTTGAGCAGGATGTCCGAATAGTCGTCGATCGCCGCCTTGAAGCGGGCGAGGTGCGGCTCGATGCCGTGGATCGAGACCGCGAAGCCGCCGATCCAGTCGCCGTCATGATCGATGAAGTCGGCCAGGCACATATTGGCGCGGCCCTCGCGCTTGGCGATCTGCTGGCGCAGGAACGGCAGGCGGACATGCTCCTCGTCCGGGAGATGCACGATCACGTCGTCGCCCTCGCGGCGGCAGGGCCACAGCCCGGCAACGCCGCGCGCGGTGAGCCAGCGCTCGGCGATGATCTTGTCGAGCATCTTCTGGGCATCGGCGAAAAGCGAGGTCGCGCTTTCGCCGACCACGTCGTCCGTAAGGATCGCCGGATAGTTGCCGGCCAGCTCCCAGGCGCGGAAGAAGGGCGTCCAGTCGATATAGTCGCGCAGGTCCTTGAGGTCCCAGTCGTCGAACGTATGGACGCCCGGCATGCGCGGCTTGCCCGGCTTGAGCGTCATGTCCGCCTCGAACGCATTGGCGCGGGCGTCCTCCAGCGGCAGCAGCTCGCTCTGGCCCTTGCCGGCGCGCGCCTGGCGTACATGCTCATACTCGTCCGCGACCTTGGTCACGTACGGATCGCGCTGGGTGTCCGAGACCAGCGCGGTCGCCACGCCGACCGCACGGCTGGCGTCAAGCACATGCACCACCGGGCCGGTATAGGCCGGATCGATGCGCAGCGCGGTGTGGACGCGGCTGGTGGTAGCGCCACCGATCAGCAGCGGCATGGTCATGGCCGCGCGCTGCATTTCCTCGGCGACGGTCACCATCTCGTCGAGGCTCGGCGTGATCAGGCCGGACAGGCCGATCATGTCCGCATCATTGTCGATCGCCGCCTGGAGGATGGTCGACCAGGGCACCATCACGCCGAGATCGACCACGTCGAAGCCGTTGCACTGGAGCACCACGCCGACGATGTTCTTGCCGATATCGTGCACATCGCCCTTCACCGTGGCGAGCACGATCTTGCCCTTGCCCTTGGCGCCTTCTTCCTTCTCCGCCTCGATATAGGGGAGCAGGTGGGCGACGGCCTTCTTCATCACGCGCGCGGACTTCACCACCTGCGGCAGGAACATCTTGCCCGAACCGAACAGGTCGCCGACGACGTTCATGCCGTCCATCAGCGGGCCCTCGATCACCTCGATCGGGCGCGCGAAGATCTGGCGGCATTCCTCGGTATCCTCGACGACATGGGCATCGATGCCCTTGACCAGCGCATGTTCGAGCCGCTTGGCGACCGGCCAGCTGCGCCATTCGGCCGCCTGCTTCTCCGCCACCGCATCGGTGCCGCGATACTTCTCGGCGAGGGCGACCAGCCGCTCGCCGGCATCGGGATCGCGGTTGAGCACCACGTCCTCGCACGCCACGCGCAGCTCGGGATCGATCGCGTCATAGACGTCGAGCTGGCCGGCATTGACGATCGCCATGTCCATGCCGGCGGGGATCGCGTGGTAGAGGAACACGCTGTGCATCGCCCGGCGCACCGGCTCGTTGCCGCGGAAGCTGAACGACAGGTTCGACAGCCCGCCCGAGATATGGACGTGCGGGCAGCGCTTCTTGATCTCGCGACACGCCTCGATGAAGTCCACGCCGTAGTTGTTGTGCTCCTCGATGCCCGTCGCCACCGCGAACACGTTGGGATCAAAGATGATGTCCTCGGGCGGGAAGCCGATGCCGGTGAGCAGCTTGTAGGCGCGCTCGCAGATCTCGACCTTGCGCTGCTGGGTATCGGCCTGGCCGACCTCGTCAAACGCCATGACGACCACGGCGGCGCCGTACGCCATGCACTTGCGGGCATGGGCGAGGAACGCTTCCTCGCCTTCCTTCATGCTGATCGAGTTGACGATCGGCTTGCCCGAGACGCACTTCAGCCCCGCCTCGATCACCTCCCATTTGGAGCTGTCGATCATCACCGGCACGCGGGCGATGTCCGGCTCGGCGGCGATCAGCTTGAGGAAGGTGGTCATCGCCTCGACGGCGTCGAGCAGGCCCTCGTCCATGTTGACGTCGATCACCTGCGCGCCGTTCTCGACCTGCTGGCGCGCGACTTCGACCGCGGCGGGATAGTCGCCGGCCATCACCAGCTTCTTGAAGCGGGCCGATCCGGTGACGTTGGTGCGCTCGCCGACATTGACGAAGTTGGTGGAGGAAGGCGTGGTCATGGATCAAAACTCATCCCCCTCCCGCATGCGGGAGGGGCTAGGGGTGGGCGCCCGCTGTCCACGGGCCGTATCGCTGGAGGCGAGCGGGCGCCCACCCCCGACCCCTCCCGCACGCGGGAGGGGAGAGAAGTCACGCCGCCATGGTGAACGGTTCGAGGCCGGCGAGCCGGGTCCGCACTTCGGGCGTGGGAATGCTGCGCGGGCTCAGGCCCTGCACCGCCTTGGCGATCGCGCCGATATGCGCGGGCGTCGAGCCGCAGCAGCCGCCGAGGATGTTCACCTGCCCCGCATCGGCCCATTCCTTGACGAGACCGGCGGTGGTCGCCGGCATCTCGTCATAGGCACCGAGCTCGTTGGGCAGGCCGGCGTTCGGGTAGACCATGATCAGCGTGTCGCAGAGCGCCGACAGCGTCTTCACATGCGGGCGTAGCTGCTCGGCACCGAACGAGCAGTTGAGCCCGATCGTCACCGGCTTGGCATGGCGCACCGCGTGCCAGAACGCCTCGACCGTGTGGCCGGAGAGGTTGCGGCCGGACAGGTCGGTCAGCGTCATCGACAGCATGATCGGCAGGTCGCGGCCCAGCGCCTCGCCCGCCTCGATCGCCGCCATGATGCCGGCCTTGGCGTTGAGCGTGTCGAACACCGTCTCGATCAGCACGAAGTCGATGCCGCCCTCGACCAGCGCGTCGATCTGCTCGCGGTAGACGTCCTTGAGGTAATCGAAGTCGATCTCGCGATAGCCGGGATCGTTGACGTCGGGGCTCAGCGACAGCGTCTTGTTGGTCGGGCCGAGGGCACCGGCGACGAAGCGCGGGCGGCCGTCCTTGGCCTCATACTCGTCAGCAATGCTGCGCGCGAGCCTGGCGCTCTCAATGTTGATCTCGCGGACCAGATGCTCGGCGCCATAATCGGCCTGGCTGATCCGGTTGGCGGAGAAGGTGTTGGTTTCGGCAATGTCGGCACCGGCCTCGAAATAGGCGCGGTGGATCGAACCGGGCACCTCGGGCTTGGTCAGCGCGAGGATGTCGTTGTTGCCCTTCTGGTCGTGGCCGAGGCCGAGATTGCCGGCATAGGCGGCCTCGTCGAGCTTCCAGTTCTGGATCTCGGTGCCGAACGCGCCGTCGGTGATCAGGATGCGCTTGGCGGCTTCGGCCAGCAGTTTCTCGCGTGCAGTCATGTCAAATTCCTCTCCCCCTCCCGCGTGCGGGAGGGGGTTGGGGGTGGGCCCCCGCCATCCACGAGCGATGCATCAGGTGGTGAGCGTGGGCCCACCCCCTGCCCCCTCCCGCTCGCGGGAGGGGGTTCAGAAGATCAGGCCGCCGCCACCGCCGCCTGCTGCCGCGGGCGCAGGCCCAGCAGGTGGCAGATCGCGTAGCTCAGCTCGGCGCGGTTGAGCGTGTAGAAGTGGAACTGCCGCACGCCGCCCGCATAGAGCTTGCGGCAGAGTTCCGCCGCAAGCGTCGCCGCGACCAGCTGCCGCGCGCCCGGGTGCTCGTCGAGACCCTCGAACAGCTTCTCCATCCAGGCGGGCACGTCGGTGCCGCACATCGCGGACATCTTCACCACGCTGGCATAGTTCATCACCGGCATGATGCCCGGCACGATCTCGGCATCGATTCCCGCCGCCGCCGCGCGGTCGCGGAAGCGCAGGAAGGTCTCGGCCTCGAAGAAGAACTGGGTGATCGCGCGGTTGGCGCCGGCGTCGATCTTGCGCTTCAGATTGTCGAGATCGGCCTCGGGGCTCGGCGAATCCGGATGGCATTCGGGATAGGCGCTCACCGAAATCTCGAAGGGATGCAGCCGGCGCAGACCCGCGACCAGGTCCGCCGCATTCTCATAGCCGCCGGGATGGGTGCGGTACTTCTCGCCGGCGCGGGGCGGATCGCCGCGAAGGGCCACGATATGCCGCACGCCCGCCGCCCAATATTCCTCGGCGATCTGGTCGATCTCCTCGCGCGTCGCCTCGACGCAGGTGAGGTGCGCGGCCGCCGCCAGCGGCGTCTCGCGGGCGATCTTCGAAACGGTCGCGTGAGTACGCTCGCGGGTGGTGCCGCCGGCGCCATAGGTAACGCTGACGAAGCGCGGCCCGAGCGGCGACAGCGTCTCGATCGAGGCCCAAAGCGTCTCTTCCATCTTCTCGGTCTTGGGCGGGAAAAATTCGAAGCTCACCGCCACATCGCCCGCCACATCGGCGAACAGGGGCGGTGCCATGGGGTCTACGATACTCATGCCGCCTTCACCTTTTCCACGCTCTCCCCGGTCTTGCGACCGAGCCACAATTTCACCGTCAGTGCGCCGCCTTCCAGCGTCTGCACCTGCACCGGGGCGAGCCCGGCGCGATCGAACCAGCCGAGCATCTGCTCGTCCGAAAACCCCAGTCGCGCATGCGCATCGCGGGTGCGCAGCTCCTCCCGCTCGTGCGGCGCGAAATCGACGATCAGCAGCCGCCCGCCGGGACCGAGCACGCGGGCCGCCTCGCCGATCGCCGCTGCCGGCTGCTGCGCGAAGTGGAGCACATGATGCAATATAGCAGTATCCGCAGCGCCATCCTGCAGCGGCAGCGCATAGAGATCGGCCTGGCGCAGTTCGGCATGGCCGAGATCGGCCAGCTTGGCACGCGCCAGTCGCAGCATTTCGGACGAGCGATCGATTCCCACCGCCTGCGACGCCTGCGGTCCGAACAGCTCGAGCATGCGGCCGGTGCCGGTGCCGATATCGACCAGCGTGCCGAGCGAGCCTTCGCCCAGCGCCTGGCCCATCGCGGCCTCCACTTCGCTTTCCGCGACATGGAGCGATCGGATCGCGTCCCACTGGCCGGCATTGGCCTCGAACCAGGCCTCCGCCGCGCTCGCCCGATCGGCGCGGACCGCCGAGAGCCGTGTCTGGTCGGCGATCACCCAGGGGTCGCCCGCCAGCGCCCAGGCGTCGAGCGCCGCCAGCACCGGCGCGGTCACCGCCTGCCGGCCGAGCGCCACGAATACCCAGCTGCCTTCCTTGCGCCGCTCGGCCACGCCGGCATCGCACAGGATCTTCACATGGCGCGAGACGCGCGGCTGGCTCTGCCCCAGCACCTGCGCGAGTTCGCCGACGCTCAGCTCCATCGCGCGCAGCAGCGCGACGATGCGCAGCCGGGTCGAATCCGCGAGCGCGCGGAAGATGGCGAGGGGCTCTGTCATGGGCGGCTTAGAGATATAAAGATATCTTTATATCAGGTCAACGCATCTCAGCGCGGTTGCGTGCGTTTGCCGCTCTGGCTAGCCCCGAGCCAAACCCCGTGAAGGAACCCAGTCCCATGCGCAAGCTTCTCCTCCTCCCCGTCGCCGCGCTGGCGCTCACCGGCCTGTCGGCCTGCGGCAACCAGGCGAAGAACGAAGCCGCCGAAGCGAACGAGGCGATGGCCGGCGACAGCAACACGATGGGCGAGGCGGTTACCGACGTGAACGCCGCCGAGAATGCGGCCTTCGCCAATGCCGAGAGCGCCTATTCGAACGACACGGGCCCGGCGAGCAACGAGATCACCGACTGACGCGTTCTCCGCCCTCCCTTCCCCATCGGAGACCGTCCATGCCGCATCTTCGCCACCTCGGCGCCTCGGGCCTCGAGATCTCGCCGCTCGTCCTGGGCGGAAACGTGTTCGGCTGGACCGCCGACAAGGCCGCCAGCTTCCGCATCCTCGATCGCTTCGTCGAGCGCGGCGGGGTGATGATCGATACCGCCGATGTCTATTCGGCCTGGGTGTCGGGCCATACGGGCGGCGAATCCGAAAGCGTGATCGGCGAGTGGCTGCGCACCTCCGGCAAGCGCGACCAGGTGCTGATCTCGACCAAGGTCGGCATGCTGCCGGGCGAAGGCGGGGCGAAGCTGGCCCCGGCGCGGATCGCGGCGGCGGCCGAGGCGTCGCTCCAGCGGCTGGGCATCGAGACGATCGACCTCTATTTCGCCCATCAGGACGATGAGGACGTGGCACAGGCGGACTATCTGGCGGCGTTCGGCACGCTGATCGACGCGGGCAAGGTTCGCGCGCTGGGGGCGTCCAACTTCCATGCGATGCGGCTCAAGTCGGCGCTCGACCTCGCCGCGAAGGAAGGCCTGCCGCACTTTCGCGTGCTCCAGCCCGAGTACAACCTCGTCAGCCGCCGCAAGTTCGAGGGCGAACTGCAGGACCTGTGCATCACCCATAATCTCGGCGTGATCCCCTATTACGGCCTCGCCTCGGGCTTCCTCACCGGCAAGTATCGCAGCGAAGCCGATCTCTCGAAGAGCGTGCGCGGCGGCGGCATGGCCAAGCTGCTCGCCGGCAAGGGCGGCGCGGTGCTGGCGGCGATGGACGAGGTCGCGGCCGAGACCGGCGCCAGCCTCGCCCAGATCGCGCTCGCCTGGCTGGCGGCGCAGGACGGCGTCACCGCGCCGATCGCCAGCGCAACGAGCATCGCGCAGCTCGACGAACTGATCGGCGCCTGGGACGTGGAGCTCACCCGCGACCAGCTTGACCGCCTGACCGCTGCCGGGGCCTGATGACCGCCGCCGACCTGATCGACCGCATCGTGGCCCAGCTCGTCCGCCGCCATGGCGGGACCGTGCGCCGCTGGAAGACGGTGCTGGGCAAGGTGCGCGTCTACGACGCCGAGACGCACCCGCATTGCAACTGGTCGCTGGCCCCCAGCGGCGCGGCGGGCGACGTCGCGGCGGTGGAAAAGCTGCTCGACGAGCTGCGGATCACCTATCCGATCGTCACCGGCTGAACGAAAAAGGGCGGAGCACTTGGTGCCCCGCCCCGTTTCTTCGCTTCCGACAGCCCTTAGATCCCGACCTTCAGCGTCAGGAAGAACTGCTGCGGTGCGCCGACCATCAGCGTCTGGTTGTCACCGCTGTTGCCGAAGCCGTTGGTACCGATCGTCGAGATGTACTTCTTGTCGAACAGGTTGGTCACGTTGCCCTGCAGCTCGAGCTTTCGCCCGCCCAGGTCGAACTTGTAGCCGAGCGTCGCATCCACCACCACGCGACCATCGACATACTGATCGTTGGTGTAGGTGAAGTAGCGCTTGCTCATGTAGTTCGCGCCGACGCGGGCGTTGAAGCCCTGGCCCGACCAGGTGACTTCGCCCTTCAGCATGTGCTTGGGCGAATCGACCACCGTCTTGCCCTTGGTGGGGATCACGCCGCTCGCGGTGACGACGTCGTCGCGATAGGTCGAGTCGTTGTAGCTGTACGAGGCGAACAGCCCGAAGCCCATCGGCAGGCGCACGTCGCCGGTCGCCTCGACACCCACCGAGCGCGCATCGCCGACATTCTGCAGGATCGCCGGGTTGCCGACGATGCCAGCGCTGGTCGTCACGGCGAGCAGGCGGTTGCGGAAGTTGACGTAATAGCCCGCCAGCGAGCCGGTGAAGATGCCGCTGCGGTAGCGACCGCCCACCTCATAGGTGTCCGACGCTTCGGGCTTGAGCTTGGTCGCGCCGCTGTTGAGCGCATCGAAGCCCGCCTGGGTCGTCGCGAACGGGCCGCTGGTCGCCGCCGACACGAAGGCGCGAGTCACCTGGGTAAAGCCGGCGAACAGCTCGGCATTGTCGGTCACCCGATAGTTGAGGCCGGCATGCGGCTGGAACCAGTCGGTCACCTTGATCCGGCCGCCGGCGAGCCCACCCGCGACGATCGGCGTCGCATGGTTGGTGACGGCGAAGCCCTTCCAGCCCAGGTTCGCGGTCAGCGCGCCGAGCTCGATCTTGTCCTGCACATAATATTGGACGGTGTCGGTCTGGTACTTCCAGTACCACTGGGTGGCGAACGGATTGCTCTGGAACGAGAGGCTGTCGCGGCCCGGGTTGGTGCGGCTGTCCAGCGCGTAGAAGCGGCGCGCCTGGCGGAAGTCGTTGCGCTCGTACCAGCCACCGACGGTCACGTCGTTGAAGCCGAGCTTGGTGCCGATATTGCCGAACACGCCGCCGCGGCGGACGTCATATTCGGTGGTGCGCAGCGACATCGGCACGCCGTTGGGCGAGGCGACGTAGGGCGTGTACCACAGCCCCTGGCCATGGTTGTTGTGGAAATAGCCCTTCAGCACGCCGTGGACCGGCGAGTCGCCGGTCGTCTCCAGGCCCGCCGAGGCGAGATAGTCGCGGCGCAGGCCCGCGGCGTTGTAATAGGCGTCGTCCGGGTTGAGGAACGGCGCCGGATAGACCTTGCCGGCACCCGGGTTGGTCGGCGTGACGCCGGTATAACCGTTGTTGGCGCCCACGTCGGAGACGAGGATCGCCTTGGCATAATCGTTCGAGATATTGTCCCAGTTATAGCCGAGACGCTTGATCATACCGAGCGACATGTCCTGATAGTCGTTCTCGCGACGATCGGAGAAGTCGAACGTGCCGACCGCGCGCAGCTCGGGGCTGATCGGGGTGACGATCTTGCCGTTGACCTGGTTGATGCGCTGGGCGCCCCAGCCCTTCCACTTGTCGGTATCCGAGTGGAGGTAGGAGAGATAGGCGCGGGTGCCGCCGGGGGTCAGCTCGCCGAAGTCGAGCCGGCCGAACACGCGCCAGAAATTGTCGCTGCCGCCGGTGGCGTTGACGTCGATGCCGAGCTTCTCCTTGGGGTCGCTCGACAGGAATTCGAGCGTGCCGCCGAGATTGTTGGTCGCCTGGGTGTCGATCCCGCCCGAGCCCTGCGACACGCGGGTCTCGGCGATGTTCTCGCTGATGATCGCGCGGCTGATGTGCAGGCCGTTGACGTTGCCGTAGCTGGCATCGCCGAGCGGGATGCCGTCCAGCGTGAAGCCCAGCTGGTTCTGGTTGAAGCTGCGGATCGACACGCGCTGCGCCCATTCATAGGCGCCGAACGGATCGGCGCCCTGGAAGTTGACGCCCGGCAGCTTCTCGATCGCCTTGAGCGGGCTGGTGCCCGGCGTGAGCAGCGCGATGTCGGCTTGGGTCAACGTCTGGATCTGGCGGGTCTCGCCCTTGCCGATCACGACGATGTCGTCGGCCCCGCTCTGCGGCTGGGTGTCGTCGATCAGCGTGGCGGTGGGTAGCGTCTGCGCGAAGGCCGCGCCGGCAGTGAACAGCGACGTGCCGGCAAGCAGTCCGGCAGCAAGCATACGGATGCGCATGCGCATGATCCCCTTGGGAAAGCACCAGGCCCCTCGCCCGTGCTAGGCCGCCGCTACGCGTGCCGCGTTGCAACATTCGATAGTTAACGCTTCACGACCGGGACTCCTTCGTGACGTCTTCGTGACGTTTGGATTTACGCTTCGGAAAAGTCCGGATTTCCCGTTGTCGACCGCTGCCGCACTACGATAGCCATGAAGCACGTCGCCCCTCTTGTGTTGCCCATTTGCAACACTATCTGCTGGTCAACTTCGAACAGGGATCAGGCATGAACCTCGAAAAATTCACCGACCGCGCCAAGGGCTTCCTGCAATCGGCGCAGACCGTGGCGATCCGCATGAACCATCAGCGGATCAGCCCGGAGCATCTTCTGAAGGCGCTGCTCGAAGATGAGCAGGGCATGGCCAGCGGCCTGATCCAGGCGGCGGGCGGCGACGCCAAGCGCGCGCTGGGCGAAACCGACCTCGCGCTCTCCAAGATTCCGGCCGTCAGCGGCTCGGGCGCGCAATCGACGCCGGGGCTCGACAATGATCTGGTCCGCGTGCTCGACCAGGCCGAAACGATCGCGCAGAAGTCCGGCGACAGCTATGTCACCGTCGAGCGGCTGCTCGTCGCGCTGGCGCTGAGCCTCAACACGGCTGCCGGCAAGGCGCTGCAGGCCGCGAATGCCAAGCCCGAGGCCCTGAACACTGCGATCAACAGCATGCGCGGCGGCCGCACCGCCGACACCGCGTCCGCGGAAGATCGTTATGACGCGCTCAAGAAATTCGCCCGCGACCTCACCGAGGCGGCACGCGCCGGCAAGCTCGATCCGGTGATCGGCCGCGACGAGGAAATCCGCCGCACCATCCAGATCCTCGCCCGCCGCACCAAGAACAATCCCGTACTGATCGGCGAGCCCGGCGTCGGCAAGACCGCGATCGCCGAAGGCCTCGCGCTGCGCATCGCCAATGGCGACGTGCCCGATACGCTGAAGGACCGCACGCTGATGGCGCTCGACATGGGCAGCCTGATCGCGGGTGCCAAATATCGCGGCGAGTTCGAGGAGCGCCTCAAGGGCGTGCTCGACGAGGTGAAGGGCGCCGAGGGCCAGATCGTGCTGTTCATCGACGAGATGCACACGCTGATCGGCGCCGGGAAAGCCGAGGGCGCGATGGACGCCGGCAATCTGCTCAAGCCCGCGCTGGCGCGCGGCGAGCTGCACTGCATCGGCGCGACCACGCTCGACGAGTATCAGAAGCACGTCGAGAAGGACCCCGCGCTGCAACGGCGCTTTCAGCCGGTGTTCGTCGGCGAGCCGACGGTCGAGGACACGATCTCGATCCTGCGCGGGCTCAAGGAAAAGTACGAGCTGCACCACGGCGTGCGGATCACCGACGCGGCGATCGTCGCCGCAGCGACGCTCTCCAACCGCTACATCGCCGACCGCTTCCTGCCCGACAAGGCGATCGACCTGATGGACGAGGCCGCGAGCCGCATCCGTATGGAGGTGGAGAGCAAGCCCGAAGAGATCGAGACGCTTGACCGGCGGATCATCCAGCTCAAGATCGAGCGCGAGGCGCTGAAGCGCGAGACCGACGAAGCCTCGCGCGACCGGCTCGCCACGCTGGAAGAGGACCTCGCCAATCTCGAGCAGCAATCGGCCGAGCTGACCACCCGCTGGCAGGCGGAGAAGGACAAGATCAACGCCGAAGCGGTGCTCAAGGCACAGCTCGACCAGGCACGGCTGGAGCTGGAACAGGCGCAGCGCGCGGGCGACCTCGCGCGTGCCGGCGAGCTGTCCTATGGCGTGATCCCCCAGCTCACCCGCCAGCTCGACGAGGCGCAGAGCGCCGCCAAGGGCGCGATGCTGCGCGAGGAGGTGACCGCCGACGACATCGCCGGCGTGGTCGCGCGCTGGACCGGCATCCCGATGGAGCGGATGCTGGAGGGCGAGCGCGAGAAGCTGCTCCACATGGAGGAGCAGCTCGGCAAGCGGGTGATCGGCCAAGCCGATGCGGTGAAGGCAGTCTCCACCGCCGTCCGGCGCAGCCGCGCGGGGCTGCAGGATCCGAACCGGCCGCTGGGCAGCTTCCTGTTCCTCGGGCCGACGGGCGTGGGCAAGACCGAGCTGACCAAGGCGCTCGCCGAATTCCTGTTCGACGATCCCAACGCGATGGTGCGCATCGACATGAGCGAGTTCATGGAGAAGCACGCGGTGGCGCGGCTGATCGGCGCCCCTCCGGGCTATGTCGGCTACGAGGAAGGCGGCGTGCTCACCGAGGCGGTGCGGCGCCGCCCCTATCAGGTGGTGCTGTTCGACGAGGTGGAGAAGGCGCACAACGACGTGTTCAACATCCTCCTCCAGGTGCTGGACGACGGCCGCCTGACCGACGGCCAGGGCCGCACGGTGGACTTCTCGAACACGATCGTGATCCTCACCTCGAACCTCGGCAGCCAGTATCTCACCAACTTGGCCGACGGCCATTCGGTGGAGGAAGTCGAGCCGCAGGTGATGGAGGTGGTGCGGGCGCATTTCCGCCCCGAGTTCCTCAACCGGCTGGACGAGATCATCCTGTTCCACCGGCTGGGCGCGGATCACATGGCGCCGATCGTCGACATCCAGGTCGGCCGCGTCGCCAAGCTGCTCAAGGACCGCAAGGTGGGCATCGACCTGTCGCCGGCGGCACGCGAGTGGCTGGGTCGGGTCGGCTATGATCCGGTGTACGGGGCGCGTCCGCTCAAGCGCGCAGTGCAGAAGTATCTGCAGGACCCGCTCGCCGACCTGATCCTGCGCGGTGCGGTAAAGGACGGGTCGACCGTCCATGTCGACGAAGGGGACGGCGCGCTGACGCTCCGCGTGGGGTGAGACTCAGCGCCGCGATCGCAGCCATCCGGTGATCGAATAGCGCCGGATGGCTGCGGCGCGGCTTACCTCGGAAACACTGTGCATCTTGGGGACTTTGAAAAGCGTCAGCACGTTGAAGGCAGGTACGTATCCGCGCACGTCGCTGCCGTTGGCATCGTGAAACAACAGCAGACCTCCCCACTCCGCCCTCCACACGGGCGTCAAGCCCAGGACATAGGCAGCGTGACGATGCTTGCCGGGCACGGCGTCGTCGTGCCCGGTCAGGAAGTCGCCGGGACCATAGGCAGTCCCCTGAAGATCGACGAAGTCGATTTCCGGCATGGCGGTGATTTGGCGGAGGAGGGTGCGGACCGGATCGGAGGACATCCAATGTGCGAGATGCGCCAGGGGGTCTTCGCTCGCCAGGCGATCCGCCGATTCGTCGGGCACCCGCAAGGTCTCATAGCGATACTGGAACCCGTCGCGTGCGGCGCCATAGACCGCGTCGTCCAGCGCGCGCCGCTGGGCGTCGCTCATCGAGGCGCGCGTTTCGCGGCCGAATTCCAGAGGCTTGTCGCCGCTGTTCACAACCGTGCGCCAATCGGTGCGGCGCCGCAGCATCTCGAAAAGTGCCTGAGCGGATTCGGGCGCCAGGAACGGGCCGATGCGCACCCGGTGATCGCGGTCGAATTGCTGCGCCAGCGCGGGAATGTCGAAGTCGGAATGAAGCGCGAGGCCTGCGGTCTGCATCCGCGCGTTGTGCACGACCCGAAAGCAGCCGAAAAGAGCCCAAATCCCTGGGAGGAATGCCCGCGTGACGCTTTCCCTGTTCGAACTCTCCCCTGCGATCGATCGCGCCACGGCAGCAGCGCAGTTCGCCCAACACGGACGCGTGCAGATCCGCGACGTACTCACGCCCGAATCCGCTTCCAACCTTGCTCGGGTCCTGCACCGCGAGACGCCATGGGGTTTCGCCTATTTCGCCGATGGCGGGCCGCCTGCAGTATTGCGGATGGAGGAGCTGCAGGCCGCCTCCGCGCAACGAAAGCGCGACATTGCCGCCGCGATCCATCGTTCCGCCGCAGCGGGCGACTATGCCGCGCGGTTCGGTCGCTACCCTCTCGTCGAAGCCTATTTGCAGGGTTGGGCGCCCGGCGGGGCGCACGACCTGCTGCTGGAGCATATCAACGACACGCCGTTCCTGGATCTGGTGCGCCACGTCACCGATATTCCGGAGCTCGTAAAAGCCGATGCACAGGCGACGTCCTTCGCGCCCGGCGATTTCCTGTCGATCCATACCGACAGCCATGTCGCGGAGGGATGGAGAGTCGCCTACGTCCTCCACCTCACCGGGACGGATTGGAAGCCGGACTGGGGCGGCTACCTGAACTTCTTCGATGAAGAGGGAGACATCGTCGCAGGCTGGAAACCGCGCTTCAATACGCTCAACCTGCTGAAAGTCCCCCAACCGCACCATGTGAGCTACGTACCGCCCTTCGCGCCGGCGGGACGCATGGCAATCACGGGCTGGTGCCGCGATCGATAGGGCGTTGGAACCCGCATCGCGCGCGGCCCCGGACATCCTCCCGACCCATTGCCAGCCTGCAGGCAACAAAAAAGGCGGCGGACCTTCGTCCGCCGCCCCTCTTTCCTTACCTCAGACGCTCAGAACTTGAAGCGACCCGAAACGAAGAAGTCCCGGCCCAGCACATCATAGGTAGCAGGATAGGTATTCGCCTGCTGCTGGTTGTTGCCGAGGATCGTCGGCTTCTTGTCGAACAAGTTGTTCACACCGATCGAGAAAGTGAACTTCTTGTCGAGTTCCGCCGCGAAGCTCAGGTCGAAGAGATCGTACGACGGAATTTTCTCGACGAAGTAGGTCGTCGACGAATCGTCGTCGTTCACGCTCGACAGGTGCCGCCAGCGGACGCTCGAGGTCAGCATACCGTCCACCCAGGTGAGGCGGCTGGTCCACTTGTACTTCGGTGTCGGATTGCCGCAGACGAGGCCGAACTTGCCGGCGCAGCGATTGACGGTATCCGGCAGCTCGGCGACCGGCGTGCTGTTCGACTTGATGGTGTAGGTACCCATCACGTTCACGCTCAGGCGAGACGTATCGGCGAGCAGGCCGAAGCCGAGGCTGCGGGCATAGTTGACTTCTACGTCGATGCCCTCGACCTCCAGCTTCCCGACGTTCGCGTTCAGGATCGCCGGTGCATTCACGCCGTCGAACTGGCCCAGTGCGTTACGCTTGCCGACAAAGGCCTGGCAGTAGACGCTGCTGATGTTCTGGATGACGTTATAGCACAGGTTCAGCGTGTTCGCGAGACCGCCGCCCAGGGTCGAGATCTGGTTGTCGACCTTGATGTTGTACCAGTCGACCGTCGCCGTCAGACCCGGCAGGAAGCTGGGCGTGAACACCGCGCCGGCGGTGTAGGAGTCCGACGTTTCCTGCGTCAGGTTGGGGTTGCCGCCTTGCAGGCTTTGGATCTGCGTGTTGAGCTGCAGGCCTGCCGTCCCCACCGCAGCCGCCGGAACGCCGGTCGCGATGCAGAGGTTGCGAATGGTGGCATTGCTTGCGGCCGTCGCGAGCGCACAGGGGTCCTGCGCGGTCGGGAAGTTGATCGCCTGGCCACCGAACAGTTCGCCGACGTTCGGCGCACGCACCGCCCGCTGATACTGGCCGCGGATGGCGAAATCGCGCACCGGCGCCCACTTCGCGCCCGCCGCATAGGCCCAGACGCCGCCGACGGCGGTGAGCGAATAGTCGGAATAGCGCGCGGCGCCGTTCAGTTCGAGCTCGTGGACGAAGGGCTTGCCGGCGATGATCGGGACGCGAAGTTCCCCGAAGACTTCCTTCGCGCTGTACGAACCGGCAGTGGGATCGCCGGCGTTGAAGCCGATCACGTCACCCGAAGCCAGCGCGGTGTCCGGGATGAACCGCGACGTCATCTTGCGATATTCGCCGCCCAGCGCGAAGCCGACGTCTTCCGCGCCCAGCCCGAAGTTGAATACGCTGCCCGAGATCGAGCCGTTCACCACCTGCAGTTCCGAGGAATCGCCATTCTGGGCGAGGATCGAAACCTGATCCACCATCCCCGAGGTCATCGTGCCCGGACCGAAGATATTGATGGCGTTCGCCGTACCGTCCAGGCCCGCCTGGAAGGCCGAGCGCGAGATGTTGCCGGCCTGCACGTTCGCGTTCCGCGTACGCGCATAGTTATAGTAGATGTCGTAGTTCAGCGACTCGGTGATGTCACCGCGCACGCCCACCAGCACGCGGAACGCGTTGCGCTCGTCGAGCGAGTTGCGCGAACCCGTTTCGTTGATGCGGCGCTGGATGGCCAGCGGCACAACCCCGTCACCAACGGTGTTGCCGGTCGCCGCAACCGTGTCCAGCTGGCGAAGCGCGGCAACGTCGCGGGCCGAAAGGAACGGCGACACGGCGTTGATGTTGACCTGGAACGTCCCGGTCACCGGGGTCGGCGCAAGCTCGTTGGCCACGCGATTGTTTACGTAGGTGACTTCCGCATAGGCCGTGTGGCCGTCGGCGATCTCGTAATCGGCATAGCCGCCGAGCATGTACCGCTCCTGCGGTACCTGCAGATAATTGTCCGGCGCGAAGTTGTACAGATCGGTGCCGGTGCGAGGACGGCTCACGCCCGGCGCGGTGTAATAGGCACCAGGCGAGCAGAAGACGTTGCCGGTCGGGCAAGCGCCAGCCGCATAGGTGGAGGTGACGCGTCCGTTCGGCGTGGTCGAGGAACCTGCGGGAACCAGGCCGGTGGCCGTGCCGTTTTCGCCGAGCGCGGAGCTGGAGAAAGAGCGGGCACCCTGGAAGATCGCCTCGCGGTTGAAGTATTCAGCGTAGACCGTTGCGTGACCGCGATCGCCGATCTTGCCGCCCATCGCGACATAGGCTTCGTAGCGGGGACCGTCACCACGGCCCGTGACGCTGTACTGGCCGCCGGCGATCATGCCGTCCAGATTGTTGTTGAGGGTGAAGTTGACAACGCCCGCAAGCGCGTCCGAACCATAGACGGCCGACGCACCGCCGGACACGACCTCGACGCGGTCGATCAGGAACGCCGGGATGGTGTTGAGGTCAACGATCTGCGCGGTGTCGTACGAAACCCAGCGGCGGCCGTTGACCAGCACCAAGGTGCGCTGCTCGCCGAGGCCACGCAGGTTGAGCGTCGAGACACCGCCGCCCGGATTGTTCGAGAACGCGGTCGTACCCGGGATGACCTGCGGCAGGGTGTTGATGACCTGCTCGACGTTCACCGTACCGGACAGCTGGAACTCTTCGGCCGAAACGGTCGCGACCGGTGCGGCGGATTCGAGATTGCGGCGCGCGATGCGCGAGCCGGTGATCACGATCTCCTGCCCACCGTCGTTCGCGCCATCGCTGGCCGGTACCGTATCTTGCGCCATGGCGGGCGCAGAGAGCAGCGCACCTGCGAGAACGACCGCAGAGAGCGCAATGCCCCCGCGCAGCTTGGTCTGCTTCTTCGTCATGAATTTCCCTCGTTTGCTCCGGGTCCTCAGCAGCGCCGGGTCCCGGGATGTCTCCCCGCTTCTCCAACCCGCCGAGGCGTGAAAGATAAGCTTGTGCAGAGAGAAGCAGGCGTTGCGTGGCGGTGTAAACGGGCACGCATCGGATGTCCGAAATGTTTCATCGCGGTGTATCTATAAGAGCACAGTCTGATTTGATTGTGTCCTTCAGATCACCTCCGTTGAAATATTCGGTGATATGCGCGAGCAGAATTGCCACTTTTTTGAGCAGACCCCGGTGCATTGTAAAACTGCAACGCTTTGGAAAAGAAGACGCCGCCGCCCCGGGGAGGAGCGACGGCGTCGAGGAATTTCTAAACCAACGCGGTTAGAAGCTGAACTTCGCACCGGCACGGAACATCCGGCCGTAGATGCCGTCGCCGCCCTGGACAGGATTGTAGAGATACGCACCGTAGGTCACGGGATCGACGCCCGGCAGGCGATCGAACACGTTGAGCACGTTCACGTAGAAGGTGAGCTGGTCATTCACCTTCACCGATCCGTTCAGATCGAACGTGGTGTAGCTCTTCACGCGGCATCCGGTGTAACCGGGTGCCAGGCCGCAATCGCGATATCCGGTGCCCTGATCCTCGGCCGACAAGTCGTAGCCCGAGGTGTAGTTCACCGTGCCCGAGAGCGCGAACTGCTTGTACTCGAAGGTGTTCTGCCAATTGCCCTTCCAGCGGAAGGTTCCCGAGCCGGCGGTCAGGTTAAAGTTGCCGAGCGTGTCGACATACGTCTCCTTGGTGCCGTCCGGGAAGGTCGTGCTCAACTCCAGCGTCAGGCTGGCGTCGAGATTGCTCGTCCAGCGCACGGCGCCGAAGTCGAAGCGCGCGTTAGCACCGAAGTCGATGCCTTCCGACTTGAGCGTATTGGCGTTGATCAGCTGCGATTCGACAAACGCGATACGCGGGAGCAGCGTCGGGTTGTTGACGTCCGGCGCGTCAGCGATCACCCGGTATCCCGCGGGGATCGCCTGGCCCGCATAGTACGCGGCGATCGCCGGGGCCGTCGAAGGCGAAGTAATCGCACCGGTCTTCTTGATGTTGTAATAGTCGACCGTGAACGAGACGTTCCGGATCGGCTCGAACATGATGCCCGCCGTCCAGCTGCGCGACTTCTCGGGCTGCAGGTTCGGCGATGCCAGCGTGGTCGAGCCGATCGAGTAGCTGGTCAGATACGTCGGGCAGGCCGTTGATGCGGTGTCGTCATTCGCGCAAGCGGCACCGCCGTACAGCGCACGATAGGCTGCTGGAATGTTGGTGATCGACTGCGAAACGTACCCGGTCGTCGGCAGCGCATTGGCTTCCGCGAACGACGGGATACGGAACCCCTTCGACCAGGTGGCGCGAAGCGCGACCTGCCGGATCGGCGTAAACTTGACGCCAACCTTCGGCGAGAAATAGCTCTGGCCCGAAGAATAATGGTCATATCGTCCGGAGACGTTGACCAGCAGCGGGTCGAGGATCGGCGCATTCAGCTCGAAGAACCCCGCCGCAACCGTACGGTGGCCCTCGGTGCCGAAGGCGTTGATCGTGAAATAGCGCTGCGTAGGCCCGTTGATGTCGGAATTGGCGCTGGGTGAGTCGACGGATTCGTAGAACACGGTACCACCGACACCCAACTGAAGCGGGCCGCCGGGAAGCTGCACGAGGTCCTTCGACACGCTCACTTGAGCCTGGAACAGATCGGACGATGCATCGGCCTTGTGCTCGGGGGTGAGGCTATCCCACGCAGCCTGGCTGTTCGCCGAAGGATTCACGAAGTTGAAGCTGCCGGTGTTCACCGCGTTCAGCAGGTTCTGGATGTAAACATACCCACCGAAGGTGCGACGCAGATCATTGTGCATCGCGGTCAGGTCGACGTGATAGTCCCAATCACCGAAGATCGTGCCGTTGATGCCGGCAGCTGCGCGATAGACGCGGCTGCGCACCTTGTTGCTGGTTACCGTGTTGGGCAGCGAGCCAATGATCAGCGCATTCTGAGGGGCTGTTGCGCTCGCGAAGGGGTTGTTCGGGTTGAGACGGCGGTCGGTTGCCGTGTCGCAGTTCGTGCCCGCGGCGCAGATCCAGTTCGGCAAGGAGAGCACGAGCGAACCCGGCGCGTTGGGCTGCGCAGCCGACGACGTCGAGAAGCGCGGATAGTAGATGCCGGTCGGCGCGTTGCCGCGAAGGGTGGGCGGCCCGCCGGTGTAGGAGCTGGTCGCCTGCTGGAAGTTCGCCTGGAAATAGGCCTCGCTCGAGTTGCCGACAGTAGCGGTAACGCGGGCCGAAAGACCGAAGCGTTCAATCTTTGGGGCCACGATACCGTAGCGGTTGGTGCTGTCTTCTTGGCAAACCGTGGTGGGCACAGCGGCATTGCTGGCGACGATTTGGCCCTCATCGTTCCGAACGACTTGGGCCAGCTGCGCGGCCGTAGGATTATACGGCGTGCCGTTAAGGCAGCCCCCGCTCAGCAACTGATAGCGCGAACCCGCGACTGCCGTGCCGGTTGCGCTCGCAGGACGCACGTAGAAGTTGCCGAGGTTGTAATCGCCCGCGGTCTGCACGCCGGTCGGGAAAGCGCCGTTTTCGTCAAGCCCATAGGTAACGTGATTCGGGCCGCCGATACCGCGCTGGTCCGACGAGTTATATGGATAGGGCAGGTCGCTGACGCGCACCATATCCGATTTATAATAGAAGCCGCTCAGATAGGCGTTGAAGCCCTTCTCGGCGAGGTCGCCGGTTCCCACCGTCAGCGTCAGGCGCTGGTTGGCGGCGACGCCGTCCTGCGAGACGCCTGCCTCAGCTCGGCCGGCGATGCCCTTGAACTCACGCTTGGTGATGATGTTGACCACGCCAGCAATCGCGTCGGCGCCGTAGCTGGACGACGCGCCGTCACGCAGCACTTCGATGCGATCGACAATGTCGTCGGGGATGGTGTTGAGGTCGACGAAGTTCCGCGTAGCGTCGTCCGCGAGCGGATAATAGGCAGCACGAAGACCGTCGAAGAGCACCAGGGTTGAGCTGGTGGACAGGCCACGCAGCGACACCGAGGATGCCCCACCGGCGAATGCGCCGTTGGCCGTGAAGGAGTTGGTCAGCGCCGCGCCATTGTTCGACGACAACCTCTGAATTGCATCCTGAACGGTCGCAATGCCGCGCTGATCGAGGTTTTCGGCGGTAAGCGTAGTCACCGGCGAAGGGGTTGCACCCTGGGTACGCAGGATGGAGCCGGTAACGACGATTTCCTGGCCGGCGGCCGCGTCGTCCTGCGCCGGTGCGCTCGACTGCGCCATCGCCGGAGATGCGACCAGCGCGCCCGCTAGAACCACTGCAGAAAGTGCAATGCCCCCACGCAGCTTGAGTTGCGTCTTTATCATGCGTTTCCCTCGTTTGATCCGGCCTGGCGGTCACTGCCGTACCGACCGGATTGGCTCCCCGCTCCTTCGCGCGCGTGGCACGCGATCGAAGAAGCTTGCGCGAAGGGAAGCAGTTAAGGGGACGAAGTGTAAAGCGGACATTCAGCTTTCGTGAACGGCTTTCATCCGTGTGTAGCGGAAAAGTCACACGGTCACAGCAATATTACGAAACGCCCGAGAAGTTTGATCGAATATGTTAACAAGACGACCAATGCTGCTCTAAAATCAGGCAAACATAGCCCCGGCGACGAGCAGTGGATCGATCCGCGCGCCGCGCCACATGATGCCCCAATGCAGATGCGGCCCGGTCGCACGACCGGTCGCGCCCACCGCGCCAAGCAACTGCCCCTGGCGCACGCCATCCCCCTCGCGCACGTCGATCCGCGAGAGGTGCAGGAACGCGCTGGAAAGCCCCATGCCATGGTCGAGCATCAGCAGATTGCCCTCCAGCGTGAAGGGCGCCTCGGCGGCGAGAATCACGACGCCGTCGGCCGGCGCGCGCACCGGCGTCCCGGTGGGCAGCGCGATGTCGATGCCCGAATGATAGGCCCCCGGCTCGCCCGCATAGATACGCTGCGAACCGAACAGCGTGGAAATGCGCCCCGTCGCCGGCCAGACGAAGCGCTGGCGCCACCCTTCGGCCTTGGTCTGCAGCGCGCGTGCCGCCTTGATCCGCGCGAGTTCGGCCGGGCGCCGTGCCTCGAACTCGGCGCTGGGCACCGGATATTTGGGCAGCTGGTCCAGCCGCGAGATGTTCCAGGCGCGCGGCGCGATCTGCAGGTCTTCACGCACCGTACGCCCGTCACCAGCCTTTGCCTCGAGCAGCGCCGCCGGCGGCGCATCGCGATCGAACGCGATCAGGAAGCGACGATCGGCGGCGAAGGGGATCGGCTGGCCGTCGAACTGGAGCTCGGTGGTGCCGGGTGGCACCTGCCCGCGCGCGATGCCGCCCTGCTCGAAGCTGCCGTCGAGCGCGAAGGCGTCGCTGCCCGCGCGCGCGGGCCGCACCATCAGCGTCGTCGCCAGCATCGCCGCGGCGAAGCGCCGCCGGTCGATCATGCCTCGAGCAGCGCCTTGGTGGCCGCCTCCGGCGTGGCATAGGCTTCCTGTCGCGCGACGCTCCAGTAGCGGAGCGAGTCGACGGGAATGCGCTCGCCGGTCACCGCACACAGCACATGGTCGCCGGGCGAGAGGACGCGGAAGCCATTGGCCATATAGTGCAGCTTGGCGACGCGGGCGGTGTTGGACATCAGCATGGGCGGCGCCATTCCTGCTCTTGAAGGTGGTGGATGCGCCCTAGAGCAGCGTCGGCTGCTCGGGCTTGGGAGGAACATAGGCCTTGGCACCCCCACGCTCAACCCGGGCATCCACCGATCCGTCTGCGAAGTGGAGCGTCACGGCCTGCGCCGCGCGCGCATCCTCGGCCGAGGCGACCACCTTGCCGGTGCCGCGCCCCTCCACCCAGGCATAGCCCTTCTTGAGCGGCAGTTCGGGATCGAGCAGTTCGAGGTGCCGGCCCATCGCCGCCAGCCGTTCCGAGGCGGTGGCGAAGCGGCGTTCGAGCGTGGCGAACCTGAGCGCCTCGGCCGGGCGGGCGAAGCGCTGGCGCAGTGCTGCCAGCTCGCGATCGGCGGCGCGGTCGAGCGCAATGCCGCCCAGCCGCTGGCGGGCGGTCGCCAGCCGCTGCTCCAGCGTCGCCGGGCGCAGCGCAGCGCCAGCGCGATCGAGCTGGCCGCGCGCAACGCCCACGCGGCGTTCGAGCGCAAGCCCCAGCCTGGCGCCGACATCGTCGAGCCGCTGGCGCTGGGGGCCAAGCAGCGCATCGCGGCGCGGCAGCACGCGGACTAGCGCCGCCAGCCGCTCGCCGGCGCGCTCGTGATAGCGGCGGACGCAGCGTTCGGTGCGGTGCGCCATCGTGGCGATGCCGTGGCGCACTTCGGAGAGCACCGGCACGGCGATTTCCGCCGCCGCCGTGGGTGTCGGCGCGCGGAGATCGGCGGCGAAGTCGCAGAGCGTCGTATCGGTTTCGTGCCCCACCGCCGAGATGATCGGGATCGAACACTCCGCCACCGCGCGGACCACGACTTCCTCGTTGAACGACCAGAGATCCTCAATCGAGCCGCCGCCGCGCGCAACGATCAGCAGGTCCGGGCGCGGCACCGGGCCGCCCGCTTGGACTGCGTCGAACCCGCGCACCGCCCGCGCGACCTCCTGCGCCGATCCCTCGCCCTGCACCTTGACCGGCCAGACCAGAACGTGGCTCGGGAACCGATCCTCCAGCCGGTGGAGAATATCGCGGATCACCGCCCCGGTAGGCGAGGTCACTACGCCGATCACCCTGGGCATATAGGGCAGCGGCTTCTTGGCGCGGGCGTCGAACAGCCCCTCGCCCGCCAGCTTGGCCTTGAGCTTCTCGAGCAGCGCCATCAGCGCGCCTTCGCCGGCCAGCTCCATCCGCTCGATGACGATCTGGTATTTGGAGCGGCCGGGATAGATGGTGAGCTTGCCGGTGGCGATCACCTCCAGCCCGTCCTGCGGCTGGAAGGGCAGCGCCGAGGCCGCCCCGCGCCAGATCACCCCGTCGATCACCGCATCCATGTCCTTGAGCGCGAGATAGGCATGGCCCGAAGCCGCGCGCTTCCAGCCCGAAATCTCGCCGCGCAGGCGGACATGGCCGAACTCGCCCTCCACCATCCGCTTCAGCCGGCCGGAGAGTTCGCTGACGCTCATCGGCGCCGCGTTGTCCCCGGGCACCGCCTCGGCTACGAGCCGCGTCGATGAAGTCTCGAAAAGGGGGTCGGCCATGAACGTCCTGCTACTGGGTTCGGGGGGGCGCGAACATGCGCTCGCCTGGAAGCTCGCGCAATCGCCGCTGCTGACGCAGCTCTTCGCCGCACCGGGCAATCCGGGCATAGCGGCGCATGCCACGCTCGTCGACCTCGTGCCGACCGATCCTGCGGCAGTGCTTGCGTTCGCGCAGGCGAACGGCATCGGCCTGGTCGTCGTCGGGCCCGAGGCACCGCTGGTGGCGGGCGTGGGCGATGTGCTGCGCGCGGCCGGCGTGCCCGTGTTCGGGCCCAACCGCCTGCCGGCGCAGCTGGAAGGATCGAAGGGCTTCACCAAGGATCTGTGCGCCCGCGCGAACATTCCGACCGCGGGCTATGTGCGCGTGCATGGGCTGGACGAGGCGCTGGCGGCGCTGGAGCCGTTCGGGCTGCCGGTGGTGGTCAAGGCCGACGGTCTCGCCGCCGGCAAGGGCGTCACCGTCGCGATGACCCGCGACGAGGCAACGGCCGCGCTCACCGCGATCTTCGCCGATGCGGGCGCGAGCGCGGTGATCGAGGAGTTTCTCGACGGCGAGGAAGCCAGCCTGTTCGTCATCACCGACGGCACCAGCGCGGTGCCGTTCGGATCGGCGCAGGACCACAAGCGCGTCGGCGAGGGCGATGTCGGCCCCAACACCGGCGGCATGGGCGCCTATAGCCCCGCCCCGGTGCTCACGCCGGCACTGGAGCGCGACGCGATCGAGCGCATCGTCCAGCCGACCATCGCCGCGCTGGCGGCCGAGGGCATTCCCTATTCGGGCGTACTCTATGCCGGGCTGATGCTGACCAAGCATGGCCCGAAGCTGATCGAATATAACGCGCGCTTCGGCGATCCCGAATGCCAGGTGCTAATGCTGCGGCTGGAGGACGATTTGCTCGACTTGCTGCTGGCGACCGCGCGCGGCGAACTGGCCGGACGCCCCTCGCCCCGCTTCCGCCCCGACACCGCGCTCACCGTCGTGATGGCCGCCCGCGGCTATCCGGGCACCCCGGAGACCGGCGGCACGATAGAAGGCATCGAGGCGGCGGAAGCAGGCGGCGCGCAGGTGTTCCATGCGGGCACCAGGCGCCAGGGCGATTCGCTGGTGGCGAGCGGCGGCCGGGTGCTCAACGTGACCGCGATCGGGCCGGACATCGCGACGGCGCAGGCTGCGGCCTATCGCGGCGTCGCTGCGATCGATTTTCCCACCGGCTTCTGCCGGCGCGACATCGGCTGGCGCGAACTCGCCCGCACGCGCGGCTGACCGGGTATGGCGCGGCTGCACCTGCAGCCGCGTCCTGCCGGGCGCATGCACGAACCGTCGTCGCCCGATGGCGATGCCGATGGTTTCACTATGTCGGAAAAAATTGGCGCCCCGCACCGGATAAACATAACGAATATATCTCGCCGTTTGCCCTACTATAGCGCCGTCACTCCACGTCAGCTGATGCAGCGTGTCGCCGTGCGCCGCCGATAGTAGTGCGAAGAGCGTCAGCCGGGCTACCCGTCGGCGTCACGAGGCCGCGTGCCTGCAACCACCAGATCAGTTCATCGAACCAGTGGTCGCTTGTCGTGCCCTGAGGACGCAGATCGAACCCGTGCCCGCCGCGCTCGTACAGATGCAGCTCTGCGGCTGCTCCGGCTCGTCGCCAAGCCGAATAGAGCAATATGGGATCGTTCGGCTGATACTCATCGTCGGCAGCGCCGGCGATGAACGCCGGGGGCGCATCTGCTGGGACAGGGGTGCGCAAACCGCCATAGATCAGCCCGACGAAGTCAGGGCGCGACGGCTTCGCGCCGATCGCTAGATCGGCCGCGAGATAGGCCCCCGCCGAGAAACCGATCACGCCGACCTTGTGCGGATCGATGCCCCATTCGGCGGCGCGTTGGCGCACGATGGCTACCCCGCGCGCGCCGTCTTCGATCGCATGGGGTTCGCCTGCGAACGCCGGCATCTCGACGGGCTCGCCGCCTTTCGCCCGCGCCATGACCATGTCCATCTCGCGCATATGGGCATCGGGCATCCGCATCGGGCCGTCGCCGCTCCGGATCGTCCGGTATTTGAGAACGAACGCGGTGAAGCCGTGACGGGCCAGCGCTTGCGCTATTTCCGTTCCGCCGCGCGTATAGCCCAGCGCCACGAATCCGCCCCCTGGCGCGACGATGACGGCAGTGCCGTTCGCCTGCCCCGGCGCTGGCCGGAACAGTTCCAATGCTGGTTCGCTGACATCATAGATCAGCGTTTCGCCGTCCGGTTGCGTGTCCCGAGCTTCGGGCACGCCCAGCGCCGGAATGCTACCCTTGGGATAGAGCGGGATCACCGCTCCCCTTGCGCCCACCATCGTCCAGCCCGGCTGATAGTAGTGGTCCGCGCTCGGCTCCACGATGGCAAGGTGGATGCCGCGGCGGCGCTTAAGGATGCGGGGCCAGGACATAGCCCGCCCACGCCCCAGCCCATGCCGAACAGGATCGCTCCAAGCGCAAGCTTTCCGTTCAACTCGCGCGTCTCGGGCAGATTGAAGGCAGCGTCGGCCAAAGGGCGTTCCAGACGTCGCTGGATTATCCATGCGATCGCCATCGGAATGATCGCGCCACCCATGACGAATGCCAGCGTCGGGTCCCAGCGTCCGAACAGGTCTAGGAAGCTATGAACGCGCGCCGGATCGGCCATACCTGAGATGGCAAGCCCGGCACCGAACAGCATGCCCGAGATCAAGGCCAGGATCGCCTTCATGCGACCCAACCGGCCAAACGCATGATGGCGACCGTGGCAAAGCCGCTGGCCATGAAAAGAGCAGTCGCAAGCACAGAGCGCAGCGACAGGCGCGAGACCCCGCAGACGCCGTGACCGCTGGTGCAACCCGAACCGAGACGCGTGCCGAAGCCGACCAGAAGACCAGCGACCACGAGCAGGCTGGGTCCGGGAAAGCTGGCGTCGATAGCCCCCCGCAGCGAAACGATCAGCGCGCCGAGCGGCAGGCCGAGGATGAACGCGGTCGCGATTCCACGCGGCGCGCCGTTGTCGGCTAGTCCGATGGCACGCGCCCCTTAGCGGTCGCCGCGTAGATCGAATAGGAGACGAGGCGGCCTGCGAAAAACGCGGCAGTGAAGTGAAGAAGGCGTACCTTTGCCAGTCCCGCCGCGGCAAACAATTGCGCTGATGGCAAGGGCGACAGAGCAAACAAACCAAGCCCGAGGATCATATTGCGCGGCCGCGCTTCTAGCGCTTCGCGCGCAGCGCCGAGATTGCGCTTCTGTTTTTCCGGTAGGCGGCCGCCGAGAAACCGGAAGCTATGGGCGAGCAACAGCCGCCCCAAGGCGGCGGCAAGCGCGCTAACGATGACGATCGATGCGATCGGCAGATCACTGTTTAGACCATAGAAGACGATGATCGACCAGGTGGGTGGTCCGAAGGCAGGCAGGAGGTTGATGCCCAAAACGATCAGGAACAAGAGGAGGAAGGAAGTCATGATCCGGCTAGAATTGGCAATCCCCGCCAATTCAAGCTCCGATGCTGACCGACAAGAAGTCGGCTTACATCCCGAATGTTGCCCACATGATTGAACGATACGGCTCGTCAGGGTTCCGTCAGGAAAGTTTGGAATCCCCATGCCGCCTTGTGAGGACATGATGAGCAAACTGCGATCCCATCATAGGTCCGTCGAAACCCGCCGATCGCGCGGCGCTGACCGCCTACCTGAAATCCCCGGCCCAATGAACGGTCGCGTCATCCCCTCCCCTAATTCCGATTTTGTATGGCGGCGCCTGCTGTCGTGCGGCACGGGCGGCACGGGCGGCACGGGCGGCACGGGCGGCCCAACCGTCCACGGGACTCCCACTTCTTCAACCACAACAGGAGGACATAATGCGTAGGACAACAATATCTTTTTTGGCGATAGCCGTCATGGCGATCTCGCCGGCCGCCTTCGCCCAAAGCGCGGCACCGACGGCCAAGGAATGGTATCCCAAAAGCCTCGATCTGAGGTCGTTGCGTCAGCACGAAGCGCAATCCAATCCCTATGGTGCGGACTATGACTATGCGAAGGAATTCGCCTCGCTTGATCTCGATGCGGTCAAAGCCGACATCCGCAAGGTTTTGACCACTTCGCAGCCGTGGTGGCCTGCGGATTATGGGCATTATGGCCCCTTCTTCATCCGCATGGCCTGGCATGGTGCGGGCACCTATCGCACCGGGGACGGCCGCGGCGGCGCCGGTGGTGGCGAGCAGCGTTTCGAGCCGCTGAATAGCTGGCCCGACAATGTGAGCCTCGACAAGGCGCGCCGGCTAATCTGGCCGATCAAGCAGAAATATGGCCGCAAGCTCTCCTGGGGCGACCTGATGGTTCTGACCGGCAACGTCGCCCTAGAGGATATGGGCTTCAAGACCATCGGCTTCGCGGGCGGCCGCGTCGATGCCTGGCAGCCGGACCTCGTCTTCTGGGGACCGGAAACCAAGATGATGATGGACGAACGGCGGGACGAGAAGGGTAATCTTCGCGGACCGCTGGCAGCGACACAGATGGGTCTTATCTACGTCAATCCCGAAGGTCCGAGCGGTAATCCCGATCCGTTGGCGGCGGCGGCTGATATTCGCCGTGCCTTCGGAGCCATGGCAATGAGCGACGAGGAAACCGCCGCGCTGATCGCTGGTGGCCATACCTTCGGCAAAGCGCATGGCGCGCATAAACCCGATGATTGCGTCGGCGGCGATCCCGGCGTCGCGCCGATCGAACAGCAGGGCCTCGGCTGGGCCAACAAATGCGGTAAGGGCAATGCGGAAGATACGGTCTCCAGCGGCCTGGAAGGCGCATGGTCGGCCAATCCGATCACCTTCACCACGCAGTATCTCGACAACCTCTACGGCTTCACCTGGGTGAAGACCAAGAGCCCCGCCGGCGCGGTGCAGTGGGTGCCCAGCGACCCGGCAGCGACGGCCCTGGTGCCCGACGCCCATGTCGCGGGCAAAACGCACGCGCCGATCATGTTCACCACCGACATCGCGATGCGGGAAGATCCGGGCTTCCGGAAGATCACCTCGCGCTGGCGCGAGCATCCGGAAGAATTCGCCGTCGCCTTCGCTCGCGCCTGGTTCAAGCTGACCCACCGCGACGTCGGGCCGCAGACCCGCTATCTCGGAAAGGACGTCCCGAACCAGACCTTCGTCTGGCAAGACCCGCTGCCCAAGGCTGACTATGCGATGATCGACAACAACGACGTCGCGCAGCTCAAGGCCAAGATCGTCGCTTCCGGCCTCTCCACCGGCGAACTGGTGCGTGCGGCTTGGGCCTCGGCCTCGACCTACCGGGACACAGATGGCCGCGGTGGCGCCAATGGCGCTCGCGTCGGCCTCGACCCGCAACGCAATTGGGTGGTCAACGATCCGGCAGAGCTGAAGAAGGTGCTGGCGGCTTACACGCGCATCCAGGCGGACTTCATCAAGGGCCGCAAGGACGGTAAGCAAGTGTCGCTGGCTGATCTCATCGTGCTGGGCGGGAACACCGCTGTCGAGCAGGCGGCGGATCGGGCAGGACAGCGGGTTTCGGTCCCCTTCACGCCGGGCCGGGTCGATGCATTGCAGACACAGACCGACGTTGCCTCCTTCGCCTTCCTCGAACCGAAGGCCGATGGATTCCGCAACTACTATTCGGCTAGGGCCGATCTCGGCCCGGCTGAATCGCTGGTCGACAAGGCCGATAGCCTTGGCCTGACGGTCGCCGAAATGACGGTGCTCGTCGGTGGTATGCGCTCGCTCGGCGCCAATGCCGGAAACACTCGACATGGTGTCTTCACCGCTCGCCCCGGCAACCTGTCCAACGACTTCTTTGTCAACCTGCTGTCGATGAACACGGTCTGGGTGAAGTCGGTCGGCTCGCCGGGGCTCTACGAAGGCAAGGACCGCGCGTCCGGCGCCGCGAAGTGGACGGCCACCCCGGTCGATCTCGTGTTCGGCTCCAATTCAGAGCTGCGCGCGGTGTCCGAAGTCTATGCCTCGGACGATGCGAAGCAGAAGTTTGTGGACGACTTCGTGCGGGCCTGGACCAAGGTCATGAACGCCGACCGTAGTTAGGCGACCTTCTAGCTATTGGTTGGACGTGGAGCGGCGGCGTTGCCCCCTGGCGCCGCCGCTCCCGATCCTCCCGTGGCCAGCCGCCACCGAGTGGTCCGAGTTGATTGTCAGTGCATCGTGGCGAGGGGTTTTGAAGTGCTTGCCTCTAGCTCGGCGCGTAGGAGCACAGAACCCTGTCCATGGACGACGTCGGCCTCATTCACCACCTCCCGGTTGCGCTGGGCATCGGCCTGTTGATCGGAGCGGAGCGCGAGCGGCGCAAGGTCCACCGTCCGGCCGCAGCGGGGCTGCGCACCTTCACGATCGCTGCCTTACTGGGCTGTGGTGCAGCTCTGATGCCGCAGCAGTGGATGATCGCGATCGTGATGCTGTGCATGACCGCGCTGGCCCTGCTGAGCAGTTGGCGCAGGCGCAATACAACCGACCCCGGCATCACCACGGAAGTTAGCCTCGTCGCCACTACGCTGCTTGGGGCGCTTGCCGTAACTGCGCCGTTGCTGGCGGGGGCTCTTGCGGTGCTGATCGCGATCGTGCTGGCAGCCCGCGATCCGCTCCATCGCTTCGTCGGACAGACGATCAGCGCGGACGAGATTGCGGATATCCTGCTGATCGCCGGCGCCACCCTGATCGTGCTGCCGATGTTGCCGGACCGGCAGATGGGGCCATTCGACGCGCTCAATCCGCATTCGATCTGGATGGTCGTTGTCATGATCCTCGGGATCAACGCGCTGGGCCAGGTGGCGACGCGGCTATTGGGTGCGCGCCTGGGGGTGCCCGCACTAGGCCTCATCTCGGGGCTCGTTTCCAGCTCGGCAACTATCGGGGCCATGGGTGCCTGGGTTCGCGCCAATCCCGCCTCCGCCGCGGCGGGTGCGGCAGCGGCGGTTCTATCGACCGTCGCCAATTATGCGCAGATGGCCGTGGTGATCGAGGCAACGGACCATCGTACCTTTCTTGCTACCATCCTGCCGGTGGGCGCAGCCGGACTGGCCGCACTTTTGTCGGGCGGATGGTTGACCCTCGCGGCCTGGCGCGAGGTTACGGCTGAACCGCCGAGAATGAGCAGGTCCTTCAATCTGCTGATGGCACTGACCTTTGCCGCCACGGTGGCGATCATGCTGATGTCCGCAGCGGCCCTCAGAGCCTGGTTCGGGGATGCTGGGCTTATCGCCGTAGCCGCGATCGGCGGGGTGCTGGACGTTCATGCCGCGGTGATTTCATTAGCGGCACAGGTCGCCGACGGCACGATGGCCGCGCCGCAAGCCATCCTTCCTATCCTGACCGCCTGCACCACCAGTACCCTCGCCAAGATTTTCTTTTCCGCAACGGTGGGAACGCGCGCCTTTGCCGCCCGTGTCATTCCAGCCCAGTTACTGATCATCGGCGCGGCATGGCTGACGGTCTTTGTTGGCTGACACAATGCACCACGTCGGAGGGGTTGGTCCATGCGCGCGCACTTCCCAGCGCCAGTCAAACGAGAGCCGCGGCCCCGGTGAGATGGCGGCCAGGGCTGCCGCGCCGGCGGTCTATATCATCCATGCCAGTGCGCGATGCCGGCCGTCAGGGTTTCGTCAGAAAAGGCTGACAACCACCCTATGCTTTGCGAGGACATTATGAGCAGATTGCGAACCCATCCTGAGCGTCATGCGGTGTCACGCATCGGTTGGTTGCGTGCCGCTGTACTCGGCGCCAACGACGGGATCGTGTCGACGGCCAGCCTGATCGTCGGCGTTGCCGCTTCAGGCGCCGAAAAGTCGGGGATATTGGTGGCTGGCGCAGCAGCGCTGGTCGCAGGCGCGATGTCCATGGCCGCCGGGGAATATGTGTCGGTGAGTTCGCAGGCCGATACGGAGAAAGCCGATCTCGCCCGAGAAGGCGGCGAGTTGGCCGGTCAACCAGACCTTGAGCGCAATGAACTGGCCGAGATTTACGTGGCGCGCGGGCTCGACAAGGACTTGGCGCTTCGCGTCGCTGATCAGCTTATGGCCAGCGACGCGCTGGGCGCCCATGCGCGCGATGAACTTGGCATTTCCGAAGTCGTGACCGCCCGTCCACTCCAGGCGGCGCTCACCTCCGCGGCGACCTTCAGTACAGGCGCGCTCATGCCGCTGGCACTGGTCGCTGTCGCGCCGCGCGCCAGTCTCGTGCCGATCGAGATCGCCGCGACATTGCTGTTCCTCATACTGCTCGGTACGCTCGGCGCATGGGCCGGTGGCGCGCAGCCGGTGCGCTCGGTCTTGCGGGTGACATTCTGGGGGGCGCTCGCCATGGCGGCAACAGCAGGGATCGGGCGGCTGTTCGGGACGGTCGTATAGCCCCTCGTTCTCGTCAGGATTCGGTCAGACAATCTGCCTAGCCCTTCCTTCGGGAAGGAAGAATTGTATGACAAATCTCGCTCAGGCGGACACGTTGAAGGTCTGGGACGCGCCGCTGCGATTGTTCCATTGGCTGCTCGTTCTGGCCATTCTGGTGGCTTTTCTATCGTCCGAAGACGACAGCCCGATCGCCAGTTGGCATATGGTGGCAGGATGGTGCGCCGCTGTGCTGCTGGCGTTTCGCTTGGTCTGGGGCCTGGTCGGCGGCGAACATGCCCGCTTTGCGCGTTTCATCAAACCGACGGCGATCGGCTCGCATGTGCGCGAGCTGTTCGCCGGCCGTCCGGAACGCTCCGTCGGACACAATCCGCTCGGAGCGATCGCCGTCCTCGCCCTGCTTGGCCTGACCGGAATCGTCCTTTGGAGCGGTGTTAGCGTCGCGGCGCACAAGCTCGACAAGGATTTCCACGAAACGCTTGCCTATGGCTTGCTGGCGCTCGTCGCCCTCCATGTCGGCGCCGTTGTCCTGATGTCGTTTCTCACTCGTGAAAATCTGGTTCGCGCGATGGTCACCGGCCGCAAGAGAGCCGGTCTTCATCCTGATACTCGTGACGCGCGGGCGCCCGGAGCACTTGCGCTGCTGGTCGGCAGCGCCACCATCATCCTGGCGGTGATCCTGATCCTTCGGAGCGAGCCGACCGCGTTCACACCGCATATGCGCGATGGCGCCCATGAACATCACGAGGACAAGGATTGAAGACTTCTGACGGCCCCCTGCTAGAACGGATCATGGCCAGCGATCATCATCTCCCTCGAAGGTTCCAGTGATTCATGCGTCTTCTCGTCATCGAAGATAATGCGCGAATGGCAGCGCTGGTCGCAGACGGCCTCCAGCGCCGGAACTTCGTGTGTGATGTCGCCCATAGCCTTGCAGCGGCCGAGGATGCGATGGGCGGCGCAACCTATGACGCGATCGTGCTCGACCTTGGGCTACCCGATGGCGACGGAACCGACTGGCTTACGAGCCGCCGAAAATATCACGAGATGCCGCCCGCGATCATGCTGACCGCGCGCGGGGCATTGGAGGATCGCATCACGGGCCTCGATGCCGGAGCGGATGACTATCTCGTGAAGCCGGTCGAGATCGATGAACTTGCAGCGCGCATCCGCGCGCTGCTACGTCGCCCCGGCGTGCGGATACAGCCGGTGATCGAGGTAGGACGACTATATTTCGACGTCGCCAACCGCACCGCCCGCGCTGGCGATCAGGAGATCGATCTGTCGCGCCGCGAAGCCGATCTGCTGGAATTGTTGATGCGGCACGCGGGAACGGTCGTGCATCGCGCCGTGATTGAGAATGCCCTTTATAGTTTCAGCGATCCTGTGACGCCCAATGCTATCGAGGCCACGATCTCGCGGGTGCGGCGCAAGCTGGAGGATGCTCACGTCACCGGCGCGCTCCATACCGTTCGAGGCGTTGGCTATATGCTGAAGGACAATGGCGCGTGACCGATCGCCGATCCGTATCGCGACGCCTCAAACGCGGCCTGGGCCTGATCGGTCTGGTCGGCACCTTCCTGCTGCTGGCTGCTGTCGTCTTCTTCTACAGTTTCACCTTCGCCCATCTCGATGCGCAAGCGGCGATGGCGCGCGCCAGCCGCGAAATGCTTGAGCATGTTGCGCTGCCGGTGGCGATTCTGATGATCCCCGTTACCGTGCTTGTGCTTCGCGTGATCCGCCAGGCATTCCGACCGCTCGAAGAGGTAGCGGCGGAGATCGAGGCGGTGCAAGGCCATGAGCGCGGCTTCCGTATCGACAATTCGCAGATGCCTACCGAAGCGCTGCCTTTCACTAGCGCCGTCAACGACCTGCTCGCGCGCCTCGACGAAGCGGCGAAGCGCCAGGAAGCCTTCGCCGCCGATGTCGCGCACGAACTGCGCACACCGCTCGCCTTGCTGTCCCTCGAACTCGATCGGTTGGAGCATGACGATGCGGAGCGGCTCAAAAAGGATGTCGCGGCAATGCGTCGGCTGATCGATCAGCTCATGCTGCTGGCGCAGATCGATGCCGATGCAGTCGCCCAGATCCCGCTGGCGCAGATATCGCTGAGCGATGTGGCAAGCGATGTCGTCGGGGCGGCCGCGCCGGCCATCATTGCCGGAGGCAAGACCATTGAACTCGTGACTGGCATTCACGCGCCCGTCACGCGGGGTCGGCGCGAGGCGATTTCGGCGGCGCTGCGCAACCTCATCGAGAACGCCGTGCGGGTGACTCCGGCCGGCGGCGCCATCCAGGTGCTTGTTGGTCCGGGTGCAAGCATCAGCGTGCGTGACGAAGGGCCTGGCCTGCCGCCAGACCGGCTACGCAATCTCGTGCAACGCCATCGCCGCGCCGATCATGCCAGCAAGGACGGCGCTGGGCTTGGCCTCGCCATCGTCGAGCGGATCATGGCCGCGCACGAAGGCACGCTCGAGACCGATCCCGATCGCCATGATTTGATACTGCGCTTCCCCGAACCCTGACTGCCGATTGACCTGTCGCCTGTCTCGTCAGGGTTCCGTCAGACTCGCCGCCTAGCCGGATGGCATGTCCAGACGATATTATCCGATTGCAGGCGTGGCCGTTCCGCTCGCTTTGGCGGCCTTTTGGTGGCTTGCGCCGCATTCCGAACCCACCGCCGCGAAAGCGCCTGCCGATAAAGCGCAGACTGCCGCGGGGGTGTTGGTCGTTGATGCAAAGCGCGCGGCGCAAATGGGCATTCGTCTAACCGCCGCGACCGTTGCCGAGGAAGCCCCGCTCGTCACTATTCCAGCGGTGATCCAGCCTCCAGCCAACGCCCGCGTGGCGGTGGCCGCGACCTTCCCCGGTGTCGTCACCCGGACGTATGTGGTGGAAGGCGACAGCGTGCGGCAGGGACAGGCGCTTGCAACCGTCGCCAGTCGCGAAGTGCTGACGCTCGGCTCGGACCTCACCCGCGCCCATGCGCGTGCGGGCGTTGCGCAGTCCAATGCGGCGCGCCTGTCGCAGCTCAGCCGGGAGGGCATCATCGCTCCAGCCCGCGCGGACGAGGCGCGCGCCATCGCCGCCGAGAGCAATGCGGACGTATCGGAAAAGGCGCGTATCCTGCGCATGGTGGGCGGCCATGGCGGCAGCGGCTCCTATACGCTGACCGCGCCGATCGCGGGCCGCGTGACCAGCGCGGCCATCCAGACAGGCAATCCGGTCGACGGCACCACCGCGCCTTATGTGATCGATGCCGCAAACCGCTATGAAGTCATCGGGCAACTGCCCGAACGGCTGGTCGGTCAGGTGCGGCTTGGTATGACCGTGCATCTGCCACCTGACATTTCCGGCCGGATTATCGCCGTCGGTTCGACGATCGATCCCGCAACGCGCTCGGCCAGCCTCAAGGCGGAAATCCCGGCAGGGCCAGGCGTCGTCGCGGGCCGGGCGACCAGCATCGTGATTTCCGGTCCCGCACCGGCGGGCGCGGTCAGCGTGCCGGAGACCGCCGTCACAATGATCGACGGCAGGTCGGCCGTGTTCGTGGCAGCGCAGGGCGGTTACGCGGTTCGCCCCGTGACGAGCGGAACGGCCAGCAACGGCCGGATCGTTCTGCTCTCAGGCGTAAAGCCCGGTGAACAGGTGGTGACCTCCGGCACGAGCGCGCTCAAGGCGCTCGCCGCGGCGCGCTAGGCCCGGCCGATGCTGCGTTCGCTCGTCGCCACAGCGCTCTCCTATCGCCTGCTCGTCCTGCTGCTCGCCGCTGTGACGGCAGGGCTAGGGATATGGGCCTTCGTCAACTTGCCGGTCGACGCCTATCCAAACATCGCCCAGACACAGGTGAAGCTAATCCTGAAAGCCCCCGGCATGACGCCGGAGGAGGTAGAAAGCCGCGTTATCACGCCGATCGAACAGGAGATGCTGGGCATCCCCAATCAGGCGATCCTGCGCTCAGCGGCCAAATACGCCATCGCCGACATCACCATCGATTTCACCGATGGCACCGACATCTATTGGGCGCGCCAACAGGTCGCCGAGCGGTTGTCGGGCGTAATGGGCGATCTACCCGCATCGGTGACGGGCGGTCTGGCGCCGATCTCCACGCCGCTTTCCGACGTTTACATGTTTACGATCGAAGGGCCGCTATCGCTCCAGCAGAAGCGTGAGCTACTCGACTGGACGATCCGCCCGGCGCTGCGCACCGTGCCCGGCGTCGCGGACGTCAACGCGCTCGGCGGCTATGTCCGCACCTTCGAAGTGAGGCCCGATCCGGTGGCGTTGGCCTCCGCGAAGCTTTCGATTGCCGATCTGCGTGCGGCAATCGAAAGCGGCAATCGCAACGATGGCGCGGGACGCCTCGCCAATGGCGAGGAAGCGCTGATCGTCCGCGCGGTTGGCGCGATCCGCAATGCCGAAGACCTGCAATCGCTCGTCATCGCCAGCCGTGATGGGCGCATCGTACGGCTGGGCGATGTCGCCTCGGTCGGCAGCGGCAGCCTCACTCGCTATGGCGCGGTGACGAAGAACGGCAACGCCGAAGCGGTCGAAGGGCTGGTGATCGCGCTGCGCGGGGCGGACGCCCGGCAGGTGGTGGACGGCGTTCGCACGCGCCTCGCCGAGGTCGAGCGCGGCTTGCCCGCTGGCACGCGTATCAATGTGTTCTACGATCGCTCCGACCTGATCGAACGGGCGGTGGGCACGGTCGAAGAAGCGCTGATCGAGGCGACCGTCCTCGTCGTCGTGCTGCTGATCCTGTTCCTGGGCGACTGGCGCGCTGCTGCGATCGTCGCCGCGACCTTGCCGATGGCGGCGCTCATCACCTTCCTCTTCATGCGCGGCATGGGCCTCTCCGCCAATCTGATGAGCCTTGGCGGGCTTGCGATCGCGATCGGGATGCTGGTCGATGGCGCGGTGGTGGTGGTCGAGAATGTGGTCGAACGGCTCGGCCGCGATCACGATGGAGATACGCCCCGGCTCAACCATGTGTTTCGTGCGACCAGCGAAGTGATCGTCCCGGTCTCGGCCGGCATCCTCATCATCGCGCTGGTGTTCCTGCCGTTGCTCTCATTGCAAGGGTTGGAGGGCAAATTGTTCGCCCCTGTCGCGCTCACCATCGTCTTCGCGCTCGCAGGCTCTCTCCTGCTGGCGCTGACGCTGGTGCCGGTACTGTCCTCCTTCGGCCTCAAAAGCGGCCACCATGGCGAGCCGTGGATCATGCGCCAGCTTGGCCCGCGCTACCGCGTGCTGCTGGACGGCGCGTTCGCGCGCAAAAGGCTGGTCTATGGCCTCTCTGCTCTGGGACTGGTGCTGGCTGGCATAGCCTATGGCGCGGTTGGCAAGACCTTCATGCCGACGATGGACGAGGGCTCGGTCATCGTCCAACTCACCAAGCTGCCTTCGATCAACCTCGACCAGTCGGTTGCCGGTGATCTGGCCGTGCAACGCGCGCTCCGGGCCGTGCCCGAGGTCGAGGACGTGATCGCCCGCGTCGGTTCGGACGAAATCGGCCTCGATCCGATGGGCCTCAACGAGACCGACAGCTTCGTCCGATTGAAGCCACGCTCCGAATGGCGCGGCAACAAGGATTTTGTGATCGAGGAAATCCGCAAGGCGCTGGAGGGGCTTCCCGGCATCACTCCCAGCTACACCCAGCCGATCGAGATGCGCGTCTCAGAGATGCTGACCGGTGCGCGCGGCGATCTCGCGGTCAAGATCTTCGGCCCCGACCTCAATACGCTTGCCGATCTCGCCGGCCAGATCCAGCACACGCTGTCGGGCGTTCGCGGTGCCTCGGAAGTGCTGACGGTCGCCAACGACAGCGTGGACTATCTTCAACTCGACATCGACCGCGCAGCGGCCGGGCGGTTCGGAATGCCGGTCGACCAAATGCAGGATGCCTTGCGCGCTCAGGTCGAGGGGATGCGCGCGGGTGTCGTGGCGGAAGGGCAGAAGCGGACGCCGATCGTCATCCGAGGCGATGAGAGCCTTCGGAAAGACGCCGCGCGCTTCGCCGATCTGCAATTGCGCACGCCTGATGGCACGCTCGCGCGCGTCAGCGACATGGCGCGGGTCGCGCGCACGCAGGGGCCGGTCAAGCTCGACCATGAGAATGGTTCACGCTTCGCCTTGGTGCAGGCATTCGTCTCCGGGCGCGATCTGGTCGGCTATGTCGATGAGGCGAAGGCTGCGGTGGCGACGAAGGTACGGCTTCCGGCAGGGTACAGCATCGTCTGGGGCGGCCAGTTCGAAAATCAGCAGCGCGCCTCGGCACGGCTGATGACGGTGATCCCGATCGCGCTGGGACTGATCTTCCTCGTGCTGTTGGCGACACTGCGCTCGCTCCGCGCGTCGCTGCTGATCCTCGCCAATATCCCCTTCGCCATGGTCGGTGGTCTGGTCTCGCTCTGGGTGTCGGGCGAATATCTCTCCGTGCCTGCTTCGGTCGGATTCATCGCCCTACTCGGCATCGCGGTGCTCAACGGGCTGGTGCTCGTCGCCTATTTCCGGCAGCTCCGCACGGAAGGGCTAGGCATGGCCGAGGCGGTACGGCTCGGCGCGCAGCGGCGACTGCGGCCCGTGCTGATGACCGCCAGCATCACCGCCTTCGGCCTGGTGCCGCTCTTGTTCGCCAGCGGGCCTGGATCGGAGATCCAGCGTCCGCTCGCCATCGTCGTCATCGGCGGCCTCATCACTTCCACCCTGCTGACGCTGATCCTGCTGCCGATCCTGTTCGAGCGCTTCGGCGAAAGCGCGGGAGAACCCGAAAATGCCTGATCTCCTGTTCACCCTGCATTGCGCTGTCCCGGACGCCGAAGGGCTAATCGACTCCATCCGCGCGATCTCCCGGGCGCCGATTCATATCCGGGCGGAGAATGTGCGTGGTCGTGACTTCGACGATGCCGGGACAGCAGAGCGGGTCTCCGGCGAACTCAAGCGCACGACTATCGAACTGATCGTCGGTGAGGACATGGTGCCGGATTTGCTTCGCGCAGTGAAAGAAGCACGGCACGATCTGCCAGTGCGTTGGCGAACCGTTCCGCTCGTCGATCAGGGAAGGATCGCCTGATGCGGGTCGTCGCCTTTGCCTGTTGCCTTGCATTTGGCGCAACGCCTGCGCTCGCCCAGCGCGCCGACCTGCCGCCGGCAGAGAAGGTCAACGAGGCGCTGGACAGTCATCCCAGCGTTGCCGCCGCGCTTGCCCGTATCGAGGCTGCGCGAGCGCGCGGCGACATGCTTCGCAAAGGCCCGCATGAAGTGACGGTGAGCGGTAGCTACATCCGCCGCACGGTGGATCGCGAGGGCGGTTTCGACGAGTTCGACACGACGATCAGCCGCCCTTTCCGCCTGCCGGGCAAGGCCGCGCTGGACCGCAAGGCTGGCGCCCTGGGGATCGAGGTGGCCGAGAACCAGATGGAGGATGTCCGTCACCAGACGGCGCTGATCCTGTCGAGCCTCTGGCACGACTGGCTGACTGCCGGGACTCATTATCGAAACGATATGGACACGGTCAGGGGGCTGGAAGAATCGATCGCGGCGGTGAAACGGCGAGTCGCGCTGCGTGACGCCGCCCAGCTCGATCTTGACCAGGCGCAAGCAGCGCTCGCTCAGGCCCGCGCACAGGCGGCATCGTCCCTCTCTATCCGCGAGCAGGCGCGTGTCACCCTCGCCGCGGCCTTCCCCGACATTCCCTTGCCATCCGAGCCCCCGGAACTTGCGTCCCCGACGCTTCCCGATGTGGGGCTGGAGACGATGCGCGATCTCGTGATCGAGCGCAGCCACGAGATTCGTGCAGCGGACAAGGAAGCGCAGCGCCTCGGCGTCACGGCTCAGCGGGTTCGGGCGGATCGTATCGCTGATCCATCGTTCGGAGTCCGTTTGTTCAGCGAGCGCGGCGGAATGGAAAAGGGCGCGGGTATCGTCGCCTCGATCCCCCTCGGCGGTGGCTATCGCCGGGCGGCGGCCGATCAAGCCTCAGCCGAGGCCAACGCCGCGCGCATGGAATTGGCGGCGATACAACGCAATATCCAGGCCATCGCCAATGCGGACCTTTCCAACGCCCGCACCCGCTACGATGCCTGGCGCAACGCCGATCTATCGATGCACAGCGCCGCCGACGCGGCCGCCAAGATGGCGCGAGGATATCAACTCGGCCAGATCGATCTGACCGATCTTCTTTATGTCCGGCGGCAGGCGCAGGAGGCGCACCGCCTGGAAATTGATGCCCGGTCGGAAGCCGACCGGGCGCTCCTGAAGCTTCAGATCGATTCACACAGCATCTGGGCGCCGGACGAGGAGAAAAGATAAGATGCTGTGCTTGCTCCTTGCCTCGGTCGCGAGCGAAGTTTCTTCACCGCCGCCATTTCTCGGACCAGATCAAGTCGCGTCGGTGCCGGCGCAGCCAAATTCGGCCGTAGCGCGCCCCGCATCAGACGCGACACGGCCCGCCATCACGCCACCGGCGTTCGAACTGGCGCCATCGGCCCCACAGTCTCCCGTTGAGCAAGAAGGCCCAGCAAGCCAGGACGCATCAAGCCAGAATGGTACAGCGGACGCAAAAGACACAATTGTCGTCACAGCCTCGTCGCGCTCAGCCCACGTCGACCCGCTGGAACCAGCCAACCTCAAGTCGTTTGAAATCACGCAGTCTGTCGATCATGCCGTGGTGGCGCCAGTGGCCATGGGCTATCGGCATATCGTCCCTGGACCAATACGTGATGGCCTGCACAACGCGTTCGCCAATCTCGACGAACCTGTCGTTTTTTTGAATTTCCTGATCCAGCACAAGGTCGGCAAGGCCGCCGAGACCGTCGGCCGCTTCGCGGTCAACACGACGCTTGGCGCGGCGGGCCTATTCGATATTGCCAAGCGAAAACCGTTCCGCCTCCCGCATCGTCCCAATGGGTTCGCCGATAGCTTCGGATTCTATGGCGTGAAGCCCGGAGCATTTCTGTTTTTGCCAGTGGTTGGGCCGACGACAGTCCGGGACCTGATTGGCGGCCTGATGGATCGCATGGTGCTGCCCACCGCCATCGGCGTTCCGTTTAACCGATTGGCCTACAGCGCAGGGACCGGTGTGCCGCGGGCGCTCGACCGGCGCATCCGGTTTGACGCAGATCTTCGCGAGCAACGAGCACAGGCACAACCCTATGTCACAGCGCGCGAATATTATCTGCGACGCCGGCAGGATGAAATCGATGTGCTGCGCGGGAAACGCAAAATGGCTGCCCCCACGCCGGACACTCATAAAAGCATTGATGAGCTACGAAAGCACTGAAATGCGCGCTGATCGTCTAAACCACATCGAAACATTGACCGACCGCCTATTGCCATCTCCTCGCCCCCAGAGGAAAGCTGGACGGTCAGGGCTCGCTAGCAATAAGAACAAACCGCTGGCGAGCGGGGCGGGGAGATATCTGGAGATATGTCCTCGCCCCAATATTATCGAATCTGGCAGCAAATGAATGCCCTTCGATATCCGCCTGCTCCGCCATGCCATCGCCGCCGCCGATCATGGTAGCTTCTACAAAGCAGCGCGGGCATTGGGCGTGGAACAATCCACGCTGAGTCGAAACGTCGCCAGGTTAGAGCGAGTAATCGGAGTCCAGATTTTTGAGCGGTCTCGCTCGGGAGTTAGCGCAACCATCGCAGGAAAAGACTTTATTCGGGGCGCCAGGCCGATGGTCGCTGGTGCAGATAAACTGATCGCCGTGACGCGCGCCGCTGGTCAGGGTCGCGCTGGCGGGTTGATGATCGGACATTATTGTTCATTGTCGGCCGGTAATCTGCGGGCCACTGTGATTGGCTGGCGCGGTGCTCATCCAGACGTCGACTTGGATGGAGTAGAAGCAGAACGAGCCGTCCTGCTTGCTGGCCTTGATATTGGGGAGATAGATATCGCCATTCTGGCGGGGGAAGCGGACCACGACGGCTATCGACGTGAGCCGTTCTGGAGCGAGCGCGTACTGGTCGCATTACCTGCCAGCCATCCCTTGGCCGAACGCGAGACAGTGCATTGGACCGATCTGCGCGGTGAGCGTTTTCTTCTCCCCGCAACGGACCCCGGCCCGGAAATCCGCCACATGCTACTCGGCCGCTTGTCCGTCTTAGGAATGCAAGCAAACGTCAGAATGCACCAATGCAGCCGCGAGACAATCTTGAACCTGCTAGGCGATGGACTTGGCCTCACCATTGTCTGCGAAGGTAGCACCGGGGCGCGCTATCCCGACGTGGTTTATCGGCCCGTTCATGCCGAGCAAGGGCCGATGCTGATCGGATATTCGGGATACTGGCACGACGACAATAGTAATCCCGCACTTCGGCGCTTCCTCCATTTCATAAAGACCCGCTACGCGCTATCCTTCAACATCTCGGAGAATCCGGCGGAATAATATTCGCTTGGGAGCTAAACATCATGATGCAAGGAAAGATATTCATCGTCGCTCTCGCCATGCTCGCCATCGGATTTGGCGCGGGATTCGTGCTGCGTCCGATCATCATGCCGCCTGCCACGTCGGCGATGGCCGTCAGTCCTGCCCCCGTGATCGCCGAACCAGGGGCGGCGCGTGGGATGCAGTATTTCACCGCCAACCTCGATGAAGCGCGGCGCGTGGTCGCCGGATGCCGAGACGGCTCGGTGCGCGGCGACGAATGCGCCAACGCCCAGCAGGCGGTGACGGAAGCCGAGGGTCGGGATCGCTTCAAGAAATTCATGGGCCACTGAGGCCCGCAAGCTTCAATCGCTTTTTGCGCGCCGCCGCCGAAAACCGCGATCTGTGTCCATGAACCGCGTGACCATCGGCCCGATCAGCTTTTCGGGTGCGGCAGGCGAGCCGCCTGTCTCGGCCGCCAGCGCCGCGGCATAGGCTTGCAAGTCACGATGCACGGCAGCCGGCAACTCTATCGTGAGCTTGATCGGCCTGTCGTCGGCCAGCGGCCCCAGCTTCAACTTGGTCATCGCGTTCCTCCGATGGGTTCGAGGACAAGATCGCGGGTGATGACAATGCGAAGGGGATAGCCCGGCCGGATGGTGAGCGTCGGCGGCACGCCGAGTTGGCGGCGCACGATCTGCTGCCCTGTCTGATTGACGGTATCCTGCGTCCCGTAGCGAAGCGCCTGCACCAGCGAGTTGTTGTTGTTCGTCGTCATCTCGGCCCCGATGCCGAGCAGGGTGGAGATCGCGGCGGCCTTGAGCATGTTGCCCCAATGCTGGTCGACGCGATCCTGCAAGCCTGCATATCCGGCGGCATCAGCGCTTGGCTGGCGTTCGAGAACGATCGAGCGGCCATCCGGCAGGATCAGCCGATCCCAGGCGAGCAGCACGCGGGTCTGCCCGGCGGTGATCTGACTATCATATTCGCCGATCAGCCGTGCGCCTTGCGGGATGAGCAGGATTCGGCCGGTGATGCTGTCATAGACGTTCTGCGTCACCTGAGCGGTGATCTGGCCGGGAAGGTCCGACCGGATGCCGGTGATGAGCGCGGCCGGGATGATACTGCCAGCCTGGACGATGTTGGGTGATGCCGGAGCGGTCAGCCGCTCGACGCTGACCGTGCGCTGGTTGGACGCCTGCGCCATGAAGGCCCGCTTTGCGGCCTGGTCGCCCTGGCTGGCGGCCTGCTGTGCGGGGGCCGGCGCGTCCGATGGCACGGCGGCGATGGGCTGCGCTGCCGCTCCGGCTACGGTGGCCGTGCGGCCGCCCAGGAAGACCGAACTGGTCCGCGCTGCGTCACGCTCTTGGCTGATGCGCTGGCGCGCTGCTTCCTCGGCTCGGGCGGCGGCATCGGGCTGACCGGCTTGCGCGCCGATCGGCGGCACGGGAACAGCCTCCCCGCGCTGCTGCGCGGACACAATCGGACGACCGAGATCACCCGGGAGCGGCGGCCCGAGCTTTGGAGCCTGGCCGTAATCCTTGGGACCGGATGTGATCGCCTCGCCCGCGCGACTGTCGGTGTTGTAGAGTTCCTTCGCTTCGTGCGGACCGACTGACCGCAAGGCATAGATCAGCGAGCCGCCGATGCCGAGACCGGCGGCGATGCCCACCATAGCCAGCGCCTTTCGCGAAAGCCGCATGACGCGCGGCGGATCGCCCCGGAGCTGGAAGGCCTGGCGGTCGGCCGGAGCCGCGACCGCTTCGGCGGCGGGAATGTCGGAAGGATCGCTCATCAGCGCCGCTCCCGGCCATCGTCGCGCACGATCCGCACGCGCTGCTCGCTGCGCTTGTCGCCCAGGCGCAGCTCGGCGGCGGCGAACAGGCGATCGACAACCATGTAACGGCCCTGCACGCGGTAATTGACCAGTTCGGCGTCGCCGGCCGCACCGGTCACGAACAGCGGCGGCATCTCGCCCTGCGAGATCCCCGCCGGAAATTCGATAAACACCTGCCGACCATCATCGAACGCACGGGCCGGCCGCCACGGCGCACGATCGCCATCGATCCGATAGTGGAAATTGAGCGCTGTCAGGTCCACGCCAGCCGCGACCGGCACGGTGGCTGCGGCAGCAGCGTTGCGGCCCTGCAAGGCGATCAGCGCATCTCGCGGATAGGTCCAGCTCACCGACGCCATGTAGGTTGCTGCACCCGCGCGCAGTTCCAAATGATAGGTGCGCCGGTCGGTGTTGATGACGAGGTTGGTCGAAAGGTCGGGCCGGGTTGGTTTAACGAGGATATGCACCCGAGCTGTCGCGCCCGCGCCGCTGGTCGTATCGCCGATGATCCAGCGCACGGTATCGCCCGCCGCAACCGGCCCGGCCCCGACGAGCTGCTCGCCTTCCTGAAGCGCGATGTCCGTCACCTGGCCGGGCGCGGCATAGACCTGATAGAGCGCACCGTCCGTCCACGGATATTGCTGGATCGCATTGAGGAAGCCGTCGCGCACCGGCTGCATGCGGGCAGCCGCGTTAGCCGCGCCGACACGGTTGCGCGGATCGGCGGATTCCGGCGGACGCGGGCTTTCGCCGACTGGCTTCAACTGGCCGGGAAGCGGCAGCGGCTCGGGGATCGCCACCACCTCGACCGGCTTGGGCGGCTCGGGCGCCGGAGTGGCCGCGATCTCGGCCGGCGGCGGATTGTCATAGGCTATGGCCGGCGGCTTGGCTGACGTGGTGGCGCAAGCGGCGAGCACGGAGGTTGTGGCGAGCAGGACCGCCGAGGCGGCGCGACGAAGCATTGGGCGTCTCATTGCGACAGCTCCTTTGACCAGTTGAGGGCGTTGACGAAGACCCCGAGCGGGTTCTTGCGCAGGGCGTCGGGCGTGCGCGGGGCCACGAAAACAACGGTGAGGATGGCCGACCAGCGCTCGGTGGCGGCAAGGCTGCCGTCCTGATAGCGCCGTTCGGTCCAGGCCACCCGGAAGCTGTCGGGCGAAGCACGGATCACGCTCGACACGTCCACCGCGACCTGGACCTTGCCGATCTGAGCGAAGGGGTCGTTCGCCCGTGCATAGTCGTTGAGGAACAGCGCGCCTTTGTCGGTGGTGAAGTCGTAGGCGCGAAGCCAATTCTGGCGGACGATGATCGGATCGGCAGGGATGCTGCGCACCTGCTCGATGAAGCGCGCGAGATGAAACGCGATCTGCGGATCGGTCGGACGATAGTCGGCCTCTGCAGGCGCGACGGCTTGTGCCTCGCCGAGCTTGTCGACCTGCACGACCCACGGCACGATATGGCCTCGCGCGGATTGCCAGACGAGGCCCCCTGCAAGTCCGCCCGAGAGCGCCAACGCGCCGAAGAAGGCGAGCCGCCAGTTCTTCGCCTGCACGCGGGCCGAGCCGATCCTGTCGTCCCAGGCTTGGGCGGCGCGCTGATAGGGTGTGATCGGCTCGGGGGTCTGGCCGTAGCGGATGGTTGGGCGTCGGAACATGGGCGGTTAGTCCTTCTGGCTGAGGTCGACGGACGCACCGCTGCCGCCACCGTCGCCGGAGCGCAGCGTGTGGGCGGCGACGGTGGCGCCGTGGGTCATGGTCTGGCGGCGTTTCATGTTCGCTGCCCAGGTGGGCGGCCCATCAGCCGACGGCGCGGGCGACGACGTGCCCCCCGAGATCGTGCCGCCCGTTGCGGTCACGGCCGCGCGGCCGCCCGAGCGATAGCTATCTTTTAGGGATGCTGCGGCCTTGCGAAGCGGCGACATGGCCGCGCCTGCGGTCGCTCGGCCAACGCCCGCCGCACCGCCCGCAACCGCCGCTCCGCCGGTCTTGCCAGCTGAGCCGAGCGCATAGGCGCTGCTCGCCGCACCCGATGCGAACGCACCACCTCTGGCAGCGCCGCCGATCACGCCGGCAGCCGCCCCGACCCCAAGACGGGCGGCGGCTGCGCCACCGACGAGCGCCCCGCCGGCGGCAAGCGCGGTTCCGGCCGCGGCGCCCGCGCCAAGTGCGGGACCACCCGAGACGATGCCGTTGGCGATACCGGGGCCGAAGATGGCGAGGCCGAACAGCGACAGGGCAGCGAGCGCGATCGCCATGACCTGATTGATGTCGGGCGCCGTGCCGAGGTTTGCGCTAGTGAACTGGCTGAACAGCGTCGTGCCGATGCCGGTGATGACCGCGAGCACCAGCACCTTGATGCCCGTGGAGACGATATGGCCGAGCACACGTTCGGCCATGAAGGCGGTCTTGTTGAAGAAGGCGAAGGGCAGCAGCACGAAGCCGGCCAGCGTCACCAGCTTGAACTCGATCAGCGTGATGAAGACCTGCACCGCGATGATGAAGAAGGCGAGCACCACAATGACCCAGGCGAGCAACAGCACGAGGATCAAAGCGAGGTTCGAGAACACCGCCCACAGGTTCGAGAATTGCCCTGCCGCATCCATCAGCGGCTTGGCGGCTTGCAACCCTGTCGCCGCGATCGTGCCGGGTTTCATGAAATCGCCCAGCGACATCGCCCCGCCGCTCGCCTTGAGGCCGAGGCCGGCGAAGGACTGGAACACGATGTTGGCGAGGTTGGAGAAATTGCCGATGATGAACGCGAAGACGCCGATGTAGAGCGTCTTCTTGACGAGGCGCTGAAGCACGTCCTCGTCGGCGCCCCAGGCCCAGAACAGCCCGGCGAGCGTCACGTCGATGGCGATCAATGTGGTCGAGAGGAAGCTGACCTCGCCGCCGAGCAGGCCGAACCCGCTGTCGATGTAGCGGGTGAAGACATTGAGGAACGTGTCGATGACGCTGGTGTCGTTCATGGCGCGGGGGTCTCGGTTGCGGGAGCTGCGGGTTTGCTGGCATCCACCGCGGGCGTGGGAGCATCTTGACGGAAGAAGCGGCGGCGGTTCTCGGCCCAGGCCGCTTCGCAGCCCGAGTCTGGCATGGTGAGCGTCGCGCAGCGTTCGAGTTCGCGGGCGAGCCGGTCCTGGCGCGCCTCCCCGCGCACGGCGACGGGCGGGGCTTGTGCGGGTTCAGGCTTGTGGACGGCGGCGACGATCGCCACCGCCATCATCAAGCCCGCCAGCGCGGCGACGCCCGCGATCTTGGCCGTGCGCGAGGATGCGTGCAGCATCGGACGCGATCCTCAGTTGCCCATGAAGCGGCGGAACCGTTCGCGGCCCTCCGCCTCCTCGGCCGTATGCCGCGCGGATTCGAGCGCTTGCGCGCGGCCCTGCGCCGCGACGGCGGCGGTCAGGTCGGCGAGCTGCTGCGATTGCAGCGCGAGAAGCTGATTGCCAGCCTGCGCGGCCTGAAGCGCGCCGGTCGCCGACTGACTGGCCGAGACCAGGCCGGTCATCGTCGTGCGCGCGCCGTCGATGTTGCCGACGACACCCGCCTGTACCTTCAGCGAGTCCTCGAACGCGCCGACACTATCCTGCCAACGCGCATTCGCGTTGGCGACCATCTGCGCCTGCGTGCCGGTCAGCGCCGAGCCGGTGTAGCGGCTGGTGAACGCCTGCTGGATGTTCTGCACATCATAGGCGATGCGCTGCGCCTGGCCGAGAAACTGCTGGGTACGCTGAACCTGCTGCTGCAACTGCTGGAGCTGGCTGAACGGCAGCGAGGCAAGGTTCTTCGCCTCGTTGATGAGGCTCGTCGCCTGCTGCTGGATTTGCTGGATCTGGTTGTTGATCTGTTGGAGCGAGCGAGCCGCCGTCAGCACGTTCTGCGCATAATTGGTCGGGTCATAGACGATCCCACCAAAACCGAACTGCGCGTAAGCCGGCATCGGAGCGGCCACCGGCGCGATGGCCGTGGCAGCGAGCACGCCGGCCAGGACGGCGGGGCGAAGATTCATTCTGGTCATAGCGGTAACTCCTGCTGAGGTTGATGCCGAGGATCGGGGGGAAGAAGCTCGACGGCCCAGGCAGAGCCGCGATGGCGCAGCCATTCGGCCGCGAAAGCGGATTGCCCGTGGGTTTCGATCAATTCGGCGATGCGGAGCTGGTCGGTTTTCGAGGACGCGGCGGCGAAGGCCAGCGCGACCTCGCCCAAGCCCAGCTCGAACAGGCGATTTCCCCGCCGTGACTGGCAGTAATAGTCGCGCTTCGGCGTCGCCCGACTGAGGATTTCGATCTGGCGGACATTGAGGCCGAAGCGCTCATAGATGGCCGCGATCTGCGGCTCGGCCGCGCGTTCGTTGGGCAGGAAGATACGCGTCGGGCAGCTTTCGATGATGGCCGGGGCGATGCTCGACGTTTCGATGTCAGCGAGGCTCTGGGTGGCGAAGATGACGCTGGCGTTCTTCTTCCTGAGCGTCTTCAGCCATTCGCGGAGCTGGGCGGCGAAGTCCGGGCTGTCGAGTACCAGCCAGCCTTCGTCGATGATGATGAGCGTTGGCGAGCCGTCGAGCCGGCCTTCGATCCGGTGGAACAGGTAGGACAGGACGGCTGCGGCCGAGCCGGCGCCGACCAGGCCCTCGGTCTCGAACGCCTGCACCGAGGCTTCGCCGAGCCGTTCAGCTTCGGCGTCGAGCAGCCGGCCCCACGGCCCGCCGATGCAGTAGGAGGCGAGCGCTTGCTTGAGCTGCTGCGATTGTAGCAGGACAGCAAGACCCGTGAGCGTGCGTTCGCCGATCGGCGCCGACGCCAGCGAACCAAGCGCCGACCAGATATGCTCCTTGGCCTGCGGATCGACCGCGACGCCCTCGGACGCGAAGATCGCCGCCAGCCATTCGGCCGCCCATGCCCGCTCGGCAGGCGCGTCGATATGGGCGAGCGGCTGGAGCTGCACGCCGTCGCCGGCCTCGTCGGCGAGCGTCCCGCCCAAATCCTGCCAGTCGCCGCCCATGCCGAGCGCGGCGGCGCGGATCGAACCGCCGAAGTCGAAGGCGAAGACCTGCGCACGCCCATAGCGGCGGAACTGCATCGCCATCAGCGCAAGCAGCACGGATTTGCCCGCGCCGGTCGGACCGACGATCAGCATGTGGCCGACGTCGCCGACGTGAAGGGAAAACCGGAACGGGGTCGAGCCTTCGGTCTTGCCATAGAGCAAGGGGGGAGCACCAAAATGCTCGTCCCGTTCCGGCCCCGCCCATACTGCTGACAGGGGGATCAGGTGGGCGAGATTGATAGTGGAGATCGGGGGCTGGCGGACGTTGGCGTAAGTGTGACCGGGGAGGCTTCCCAGCCACGCCTCGATCGCGTTCATGCCCTCGGGGATGACCGTGAAGTCGCGGCCCTGGATGACCTTCTCGGCGAGCCGCAGCTTTTCGGCGGCAATGGCGGGATCGCGGTCCCACACCGTCACCGTCGCGGTGACATAAGCCATGCCGGCATAGTCGGCGCCCAGCTCCTGCAGAGCGATGTCGGCATCGGCCGCCTTGTTAGAGGCGTCGCTGTCGAGCAGCGTCGATGCCTCGTTGGTCATCACCTCTTTCAATATGGCGGCGACCGACTTGCGCTTGGCGAACCATTGCCGCCGGATCTTGGTCAGCAGCCTGGTCGCATCGGTCTTGTCGAGCATGACCGCGCGGGTGGACCAGCGATACTCGAAGGCGAGCCGGTTCAGTTCGTCGAGCAGACCGGGGAATGTGACGCTCGGGAATCCGACGATGGTGAGTGTGCGGAGGTGATGGTCGCCCAGGCGCGGCTCCAGCCCGCCCGTCAGCGGCTCGTCGGCGAGCAGCGCGTCGAGGTGCATGGGCGTTTCGGGAACACGCACACGCTGGCGTCGGGTAGAAATGGTGCTGTGCAGGTAGGTCAGCGTCTCGGCGTCATCGAGCCAGCGGACTTCGGGCACGAAGCCCTCGACCAGATTCAGCACACGGTCGCTGCGATCGGTGAAGCCCTTGAGCAGCTCCCACGGATCGACGCCGTTGGTGGACTTCCCTTCATAGAGCCAGCCTTCGGCGCGTGCCCTTTCCTCGGCCGGCGGCATCCACAGCAACGTCAGGAAATAGAGGCTCTCGAAGTGTGCGCCCTCCTCGCTGAACTGTTCGCGCCGCTCCAGATCGACCAGCGCTGAGACGGGATCGGGAAATTCCGACTCCGGGTAGTCGAGCGCGGGTGTGCGCTGGGCTTCGACGAAGATCGCCCAGCCTGATCCGAGCCGGCGCAGCGCGCTGTTCAGTCGTGCGGTCGTGGCGACCAGCTCGGCCGGCGTGGCGCTGTCGAGATCGGGGCCGCGGAAACGGGCTGTGCGCTGAAAGCTGCCGTCCTTGTTCAGAACAACGCCCGCGCCGACCAGTGCGGCCCAAGGCAGGAAGTCGGCGAGATGGGCCGCATGCCCACGGTATTCGCGAAGGCTCATCATGGCTGCATCCATGTCGGGTAACGGAGGTGGCGGCGGGCGACGTCCACGAACTGCGGGTCGCGGCGCGCAGCCCAGACCGAGAGCGCATGGCCGATCGCCCAGATGACGAGGCCCGCGATCCAGAGACGCAGGCCGAGACCGATCGCGCCCGCCAGCGTCCCGTTGACGATGGCGAGCGCCCGCGGTGCGCCGCCGAGCAATATCGGCTCGGTCAGCGCCCGGTGGACGGGAGCGGAGAAGCCCGCGATCGGCTCGCTCGCTTCCATCAGACGAGCGCCCCGCCGCCGAAGCTGAAGAACGACAGGAAGAAGCTCGACGCGGCGAAGGCGATCGACAGGCCGAACACGATCTGGATCAGCCGCCGGAAGCCGCCCGATGTGTCGCCGAACGCGAGGGTCAGGCCGGTCACGATGATGATGATGACCGCGATAATCTTTGCGACCGGCCCCTCGATCGATTGGAGGATGGATTGAAGGGGCGCTTCCCACGGCATCGATGATCCCGACGCATAAGCGGGAACAGCAGCAGTCAGCGCGATCACGCTGGCGGTGGCGGCGAGCATGGCGCGGTGTGCGCCATGCCGAAGGGCATGGATCATTTGACGTCTCCTGGCTGGGGTTGGGAAAGCGAAGCGATGCGGTAGTCGCCGGTGATGGGGTCCAGCCCCTCGACACGCGCCAGCTCGGCGAGACGGCGGCCATGCCCATCGCGGACCAGGACGGCGATCAGGTCGATGGTCTCGGCGAGCAGCGCGCGGGGGACCGTGACGACGGCTTCCTGAATGAGCTGTTCCATACGGCGCAGCGCGCCGAGCGCGGTTCCAGCGTGGATGGTGCCAATGCCGCCGGGGTGCCCGGTCCCCCAGGCTTTAAGCAGGTCGAGCGCTTCAGCGCCGCGCACCTCGCCGATCGGGATGCGATCGGGCCGCAGGCGGAGCGAGGACCGGACGAGATCGGAAAGCGAAACGACGCCATCCTTGGTCCGCATGGCGACGAGGTTGGGCGCGGCGCATTGCAGCTCGCGCGTATCTTCGATCAAGACGATACGGTCGGCGGTCTTGGCGACCTCGGCCAAGAGCGCGTTGACCAGGGTGGTCTTGCCGCTGCCGGTGCCGCCCGCGACCAGGATGTTGGCGCGGGCCGCAACACCATCGCGCAGCGCCGCCGCCTCGGCCGCCGACATGATCCCGGCCGCCCCATAATCGTCGAGCGTGAACACCGCGACGGCGGGCTTACGGATCGCGAAAGCCGGGGCTGCGACGACAGGCGGAAGCAGTCCCTCGAACCGTTCACCACCTTCGGGCAATTCGGCCGAAACGCGCGGGGACTTGGCGTGAACTTCGACGCCGACATGATGCGCAACTAGGCGGACGATGCGTTCGCCATCGGCGGCGCACAGCAGCTCGCCGGTGTCGCTGATCCCGTCGCCGAGGCGATCGACCCACAGCCGCCCGTCTGGGTTCAACATGACCTCGATCACAGCCGGATCGTCGAGCCAGGCTGCAATCGACGATCCGAGAGCCGTCCGCAGCATTCTCGCGCCGCGTGACTTCGCCTCGGATCGGATCGGGTGAACGGTCAAGGAACTGGCCCCTCATAAGGGCCGGGCGAACCGCCGCCCGGCTGTCGGGGCACATCAAGAGAGGCAGAAACGGGGCCTAAGCAACAGATAGCTGAAGGCGTAGTAGAGGCGGCGGCAGAAACTTACCGATGGCGGATCGGCCCGCTGGCCGTTCCTGCAATCGGCCCGCGTTTACTCCGAATCGGTCGCGGATTTGGGCCGCACATCTTCGGGGATCTCGTCGAGCAGGCTCTTGCCGCTCGCATAGCGCCGGCCGAGCGTTTCGACGAAGCCCTCATAGCGCTTGCGACCCTTCACTTGGGCGGCGGCTTGATCCTCGTCCGGCAGCGGCGGCGTCACCGACAGCCAGAAGCGAACAAACAGTGCCAACGCCTCTGTCGAAAGGCCCGTATTGCGTTCAAGCCGCTGGACCTGGCGCGATAGGCGGTCGAGCCGCCGGGCAAATGCCGCCTCCATCCGATCTGCGCCGTCCGGCGACAGATAGGACGTGACCGCCGCCTCCACGATCGCCGATCGCGAGATGCGTCGCCGGATCGCCAACTCGTCGATCTGCTTGGCGAGCATGGGCGGAAAATAGACGTTGAGCCGAACGCGCATGACCGCTGCCTACAACTCGATGCCGTCGCCGGGGGCGAGCGACGCTTGACGTGCGAGCCCCTGCATCCGGCGACGGACGGCCGCCTGCCGCGCCACATCGTCCTGCTCGTCATCGACGATTGCAAACTCCTGCGCGGGCGGTGGTGATGCCTCCGGCGCGATGGCGACATGCTCGGGCAGCTCGGGTTCACGGCGGAGCCCGCCATTGGCGGCGTCCTCCTGCGCCCGCACGATCCGCGCCACGTCGGCCGGATCGGCGGCGGCGGCACGGCCGGTCCAGTCGTCGGCCCGCGCCGCGCCCGCACTCGGTTTGGGCGCGTCCATGATCCGCTCGGACAGGCGGCGATCCTGAAAGTAGCGCGCCTTCTTCGCGCGGATCGGATGGACACCCGCTACCATCACGATCTCGTCGCCGGGCGGAAGTTGCATCACCTCGCCGGGCGTGAGGAGCTGGCGAGCGGTCTCGGAGCGCGACACCATCAAATGCCCCAGCCACGGCGACAGGCGATGCCCGGCGTAGTTCTTCATCGCCCGCATCTCGGTCGCGGTGCCGAGCGCGTCCGACACGCGCTTGGCGGTGCGCTCGTCGTTGGTGGCGAAGCTCACCCGGACATGACAGTTGTCGAGGATCGCGTTGTTCGGCCCGTATGCCTTCTCGATCTGGTTGAGCGACTGTGCGATCAGGAACGCTTTCAAGCCATAGCCCGCCATGAACGCCAGCGCGGACTCGAAGAAGTCGAGCCGGCCGAGAGCCGGGAACTCGTCAAGCATCAGGAGCACGCGCTGGCGGTTGCCCTTTGGTGTCAGCTCCTCGGTCAGCCGGCGTCCGATCTGGTTGAGGATCAGGCGGATTAGCGGCTTGGTCCGCGAGATGTCGCTGGGCGGCACGACCAGATAGAGCGTCGCCGGCGTCTCGCCTTCGACCAGATCCGATATGCGCCAATGGCACGCCCGCGTGACCTGCGCCACGACAGGATCGCGATAGAGCCCGAGGAACGACATGGCGGTCGAGAGCACGCCTGACCGCTCGTTGTCGGATTTGTTCAGCAGTTCGCGCGCGGCCGAGGCGACGACAGGATGCACGCCCGCTTCACCCAGGTGCGGCGTCGCCATCATCGCGGCTAGCGTCTGCTCGATTGTGCGTGACGGATCGGAGAGAATCGACGCCACGCCGGCCAGCGTCTTGTCGGCTTCGGCATAGAGGACGTGGAGGATCGCGCCGACTAGCAGCGAGTGCGAAGTTTTTTCCCAGTGGTTTCGACGCTCGAGACTGCCTTCTGGATCGACCAGCACGTCGGCGACATTCTGCACGTCGCGCACCTCCCACTGGCCGCGCCGCACTTCGAGCAACGGATTGTAGGCGGCTGATGCAGCGTTGGTCGGATCGAACAGCAGCACGCGCCCATGCCGCGACCGGAAGCCGGCGGTGAGCTGCCAGTTCTCACCCTTGATGTCATGGACGATCGCAGATCCCGGCCAGGTCAGCAGCGACGGCACGACCAGACCGACGCCTTTGCCGCTCCGCGTCGGCGCGAAGCACAGCACATGCTCGGGGCCATCGTGACGCAGATAATCGCGCGCGAGCTTGCCGAGCACGACGCCGTTCGGCCCCAGCAACCCTGCGCCGCGAATTTCCTTCTCGCTGGCCCAGCGCGCCGAGCCGTATGTCTCCGCGTTCTTCAGCTCGCGCGCGCGCCACACGGACATGCCGATTGCGACAGCGATCGACACGAACCCGCCCGACGCGGCGATGAATGCCCCGGTCTGGAATATGGCTGGCGCATAGGCATCGAACGAGAACCACCACCAGAAGAAGGCCGGCGGCGGATAGACCCGCCAGCCGAAAGCCATGAACCAGGGCGGCCCAAGCTCGGGCTGATAGGCGAGCGCGGCCGCAGTCCACTGCGTCGCGCCCCACACACCGGCGAGCACGATCAGGAACACGGTGATGACCTGGCCCCACAATATCTTGGTCGCGGACATGCTTGTCTCCTTGCGCTGGCTAGAGGCCGAGGCCGCGCTTGCGGCCCATCATCAGGTCGAGCCCGCCGCCGTCGCGGATCACGCCGGACACCTGACGGCCGAGCTGCTGTTCGAGGGCGCTTGCCCAGGGTACGAGGCGGAAGCCGAGGCCATCGTCGATCAGGGCGAAGCGGCCGGACGCGAGCGCGAGCCGCTGGCGAACGACGCCGGCGATCTTCTCGCCCGCTTGCGTCGGCCGATAGGCAAGGCCCGTCTCGCCCGCGATCTTCGCGCCAACCGAGTCCAGCTCGTGCCGCCGCAGCGTGTCGATCAGACCGCGCTCGAACACCGTTCGCTCGCCGAACCGGCGCGCCAGCCCTTCCTTGACCAGATGGTCGGTGCGCGCGTCCATCGCGCGGCGCACCTCGGCGCCGAACCCGCCGTCCGCGACGCCCACGCCGCGCTCGATCAGGCGATGGTCCAGCCAGGTCGCACCGGGCGCCTTGACCTGCGCCGACAGGTCGAGGTCCGATCGCGTTGCGAGGATCAGGCTCGGCTTCGGCTCGCCGGGCTTGCCGACCGCGCGCAGCTCGACGATGCCGCCGAGCTTGGGGCTGTGCTCCAGCCCCTCGATGCCGGGCAAGCGGACATGATGCGCGCGGCCGTCCGTGCCGTCGATCACGGCATAGGCGGCGCCGGTCAGTTCATCGTGCAGCCCCTTGCCGATCAACCGACCCACGATCGGCTTCTCGGGCGTGTCGCTCAGAACCGCATAGCTGTCGAGCGATCGGTCTTGTCCGTGATCCTTGAGCGCGTGGCCGATGGTGCGGATGATGTCGCCGCGCGCGGCTAGCTCGCGCAACTTCGCCTGCGCGCCTTCGGCGACCGCCCATTGGCCCGGCTCGCCCTCGGCGGCGAGCCCCATCGTCTCAAGGTGCTGCAAGCGCCCGACCATCAGGCGGCGGAGCCACGGATCGTCCGGGCCTGGTCGCTCCGGGCGCAGGTCGATGACGCCCAGCTCGTCGGCAACGCGGCCGATCTCGGTGTCGAGCCGGGTCCAGCGCTCCGCCGTTACCTCGCGGTCGAGCGCTTGGCTGATTTCATGCTCGGGCTTCGGCCCCAACTCGGCGAAGGCCAGCTCCTCGGCGCGCGAGCGCAGGCCGTGGCTGATATAGTCGCGGGCCATGACGAGATCGGCACCCTGGTCGGTCTGCCCGCGCACCAGCAGATGGACGTGCGGGTTGTCGGTGTTCCAGTGATCGACCGCGACCCAATCGAGCCGCGTTCCCAGGTCCGCCTCCATCTGGCGCACAAGGTCGCGGGTGTATTCGCGAAGGTCGGTCAGCTCGCTCGCATCTTCGGGCGATACGATGATGCGGAAATGATGTCGGTCGTCCCTGCACCGATCCGCAAACGCGCGATCATCGGCGCGGTCGGACTCGGCGTCGAACATGCGCGTCGGCGAGCCATCGCGGGTCACGCCTTCGCGCTTGAGATAGGCGATGTGCGCGGACAGCGGCGCCATGCGCCGGCCGCCGATGCGGTGGCGCACCGGCAGCGCCTTCACCAGCACGCGGCGGCCGGAGCCGAACAGGCGACTGCGCGCAAACGCCGTGCGTCCCTTCCCGAAGCTCGATTGGCCGCGCCGGCTGGGTCCGCCCCAGCCCCCGCGCTGGCTGCCGCCGCTCGTTGCCGCGACGCGCAGCACCTCGGCGACCAGCCCGCGGGCATTGCGGCCCTGCGCCTTGCTGCGCTTGGCCTTGCCCGGCCGAACGCGAAACTCGCGCTCGTCGCTCATGGTCGGGCCGCTTTCCGCCGAAAACCGGCCGTGGTGCCGTTCGGCGCGTTGAAATGCCTAGCTTTTTCCTTCCGAGCGGCACGCTCGCCGACCGACGCCCCCACGTTAGCCACATGAAAAGCCTCGGCTTTTCGGCGAAACGGGGTGCGGCTTGTATCTTGCCCTCGTCCCCTCCGACTTCTTCCTGCCCCTTCGCCCTTCAAACCGAGGGGGGCAAACGATCGAAGGAGGCCGCCGGTCATTGCGGTCGGCCCGCGCGGGCGCGGGGAACGAACAGCGTGTCGGCCGGAGCAGCTTCACGCTGCGGAACGGCCTGCGAGCTGTCGGTCGCGGGGCTGACAGACGGCGGCTCAGGCGCCGATGCGGACGCCGTGAACCCGCCACCGGACTGGACGCCGGACATCGCATCCTGCGCACTCGCCACGCGCACGAACAGCGCGGCGCGACGCCAGGCCAACGGATCGGGAAGCGACGCGGCGGCAAGCCGAGTATCGCCGCCCCCGCCCGTGATCGACGCCAGCCTTCCGAGATAGGCGCGGGTTTCAGCGGGCAGTGGACGGCCGCGCGACAGGTAATCGTCGGTGCGTCCGGTCCCGGCGTTATAGGCTGCGAGCATCGCGGTGGCATCGCCGTAGCGGTCGTGCATCTCGCGCAGATAAGCCGTCCCCGCCATGATGTTGTCGCGCACGTCGAAGGGGTCGGCGCCGAACCCGTAGCGTGCGCGCAGACGGCCCCAAGTCGCGGGCATGATCTGCATCAGCCCCATCGCGCCGGCCGTCGAAACCGCGCGCGCGTCGCCGTTGCTCTCGACGCGCATCACGGCCCAAATCCACGCCTCGGGAATGCCGAACCGCCGCGCGGCGTCGGCGACATATCCGGCATAGGGATGATGGGCCGGCGCGCGATCGGCGGAGACATCCTGCGCCGATGCCGCGACCGGCCCGACGCCGGGCAAAAACAGCAGGATCGTCAGCGCCAGAGCCGATCCGACTCCGCTTCTACGCCAACCTGCCAGCGTGCTCGCTGCGGTAAAGGGTGCGCGCAGAGCGCCGGCCGTTGACCGCCCTTGACCTTCGCTGCGCGCGCCGGCCGACCCGCGACCGAGCGGGACGAAGGGATGAGACGGTTTTCCCGCGAACCAGGGGATGATCGAGACGCGCACCGCTTCAATCCTCCTCGCGGCGCTTTTGCGGCCGGTTCCAGCGCAGCGCCCAGGCGCTATCCTCATCGCCGATGCGAAACAGCGCGGCGCGGATCGGCTGCGAGAAGCCGGGATCGTCGAGGCGCAGCGAGACGTAGTCGCCAGCGCGCTCGCCGGTCTCGTTCCAGCCTGCGCCCACCTCCGGGCCATTGTCGGTCTTGCCAAGATGGACACGCCAGTCGGGCGCGTTCTCGCCGTCCTGCGGCTCTGCCGGAACGATGCGGAGCGCCACGTCGAGCGTCATCGTCTCGATCCGGCCCTGAAAACCTTTGGGGGTGCGGGTGAACATGCCGATTTGCATGGGATGGTCCTTTCAGTTGGCGGCTAGGTGCGGGGTTCACGGCTCCAGCCGCGCCACGTCAGCGGCGCGCCGGGGGCATCGCGGGTGAGGATCGGGATTGCGCGGCCGATCACGGTTGAGGCCGGCAGCGAGCCGAAATACCGGCCGTCCAGGCTGTCGGGGACGGCAGGATTGAGCAGCAGCAGTTCGCCGGTCGCCAGTGTGCGACAGCCCTGCCAGACGGGCAGTGGACGGCCGAGCCGGTCGCGCTTGCGCGCAACAGCGACGGGCCGCCGATCGACGCTCACGCTGTCGCCCAGCCGGCAGATGCGCTGTCCTGCCTTGCCGGCGACATGCTTCAGCAGCGGCACGCCTTCGCCCAGGTAATGGCGCTCGGCCATCCAGCGCGCGAGACGCTGGGGCGGCGTGACGGCGACCAGCGCGCCGGGCGGCGGGTCGCGCTCGGGCTCGATCCGGTAGAGCCCGAGCGGCGCGCTGGCGCTGGCGTTCCACAGCACGCGCGGCACGGGATGAATGGCGGCGATCGCAGCGAAAGCAGCCGTGAACCCGGTTGCGGCAGCGACAGTGGCGCGGACATAGAAGCGGCGCGTCATCCCTCGATCTCCCGGCGCTTCAGCCAGGCGTGATGGCGCTCAAGCGTGTAGAGACGCGGCGCTTGTCCGGCGGCGATGCGGTTGGCGACGTGCCGCCAATGGTCGGGCGCGGCGTCGCAGGGATCGACGCCCGCGGCCTCGGTCGCGTCGATCGCCGCGAGCACTTGGCTGACCTTCGGCCAACCCTCGATCTTGAGCAGGATGTCGCCGCCCGGCCGCACGAAGGGCAGCGTCGTGAACGCCTCGCCCGCGCCGACCGCGCGCACGATATCGATGCGCGAGCTGACCGTGCCGTAGTCGTTCGCCGCCCAGCGGACGAAAGCGAAGATCGCGCCGGGGCGAAAGCGGACGATGCGGCGTCGGCGGTCGACAATCTCGTCCGCCGCGACGCGGCCGAACCTGATCCAGTGCTCGATCCGCTTTTCGATCCACGTCAGCTCGACGCAGGTCATGTCGTCATCGGACGGCTGGCGGTGGCGCATGGGTGACGGAGGGACGTTCATCGCCGGCTCCGGGCGATGGCGGAGTCCGCGCGCGGCATGAGATCGTCCTGCCCCGGATCGGAGGTCGAATGCTTGATGCCGATGTCGGCCCAGGCGCGCAGGTCATCGACCGAATAGACGACGCGGCCGCCGATCCGGCGGTAGGCCGGGCCCGTGCCGAAATAGCGGTGCTTCTCAAGGGTCCGGCCCGAGAGGCCGAGAAAGCGCGCGGCTTCGGGCGTTCGCAGGAAGCGGGGCGGCAAATTGGTGGGCGTATCGGACAAATGATGGCTCCTGCGGGCGGTGGCGGCAGGAGGCGTAATTGTCAGAAGGGAGGCGGCCAGGTGGGGTATGAAGATGTGCGGCTGCACGGATGCGACCACCCCCGCCAGGGCAGGCCCGCAAAGATCTGTCAGCGGATACGGAGCAGCTTGCGATAGTCGCCGTTCATCATTGCGATGCCGTCGCGGACCAGGCGCACGACGAACGAACGTGAGGCCGACATCTTCCAGTCGCTCGCCGATAGCCGGATCGCATCGTCGCGGCCCAGTTCGGCAGCGATCTCGCGGTAGGTCGCGCCGGAGTCGCGTAGGTCGAGCGCGCAGAGCATCAGGTCGAGCCGGACAAGCCGATAGGCGGTGAGCGGCCAACCGCGCGGCAGTGGCCCTGGCGCTCGCCCGAGCAGCCGGCGGTGGAAACGCAGCAGGCTCGCGATGCGGGTGATGAAATCCTTGTCGAGCGGGATGACGGCGGCGAGCGGCTGACCGGGCGTCGGCGCGCGGAACCAAAGCCGATGCTCGCCCGCAGCGTCGGCGACGATGACATGGCGTCCGTCGATCCCGGCGAGGTCGGCAAGCAGCGCACCCAGCGCGCGCGGATCGACCGGGGCTGCTGCCTCAAATCCCTCCGGTGCGGCGTCCAGAATGACCGTGACGGCGGTCAGTTCGGGGCGCCAGGCGACCGGCTCCGACAGGTCATCCGGCGCCGTCGCGAAAGGACAACCCCCAGCGCCGCGCGAATGCCGCCTCGGCGGTGTTCCTCGCGACGGCGCCGCTCGCGATGCTTTGCTGCATCTGCGCATGTTCGGCGCGGTAGGTGTGGTTCCTTCGCAGGAATTCGGCAGCTAGATCGGCGCGCCCGAGCGCGCCGGATAGACCATCGGCGCGCCGCTGGCGACGCCGTGGCGGCGTCGGCATGGCATCCTCCCATGTGCGTATCGCACATACTTCAGGGGTGTCATGATGGCGTCGTGATCGCCCCCAGATAGCGCAAAGGTTGCGCTCAGCCATGCCTGTCGCGCGGCGGGACTGACGACTTAATCGCACCAAATCGGACGAAATATTAACGATTTAACGGCGGTTCCGCACCTAGCAGATGTGCATATCCGACCTCTGTCATCCACCTTGCGCGCGCGAGGTGGCTCGCGTGCACCGCCTTCGCCCGTTCGGGTTCGATTGCGGCATCGATACCGAAAATCTCGGCAGCGACGGTGCGCCAGTCTGCGCCCCCATCCTCGGCATCGAGCAGGCGCAGATAGTCCTGCGCATGGCTTTCGTCATACGCCGTCACCTTTGCAGCCTCCGGCGCCTGATCCTTGAACTGGCATCTGCTCATGGCGTTGGTCCCGCCCCGTTAGCCAATCTAGCCGAAATACACCGCCGGGCTATGCGCAAGTCCTGCATCGTTGAATGCACTAATGGCAGAGATAGCGCGCACCAATCAGTGAATACACCTTATATGGGATAAACCGAATAAGTTGTATCGTCCAGTTTGCCGCGCATGGACATGCGGCGCCTCGTGGGATTGAACTTTGCCAGATTGAGGAAGGAGAAGGGCTTTACCCAGGAGCGCTTTGCCGAGACGTCCGGCTTTACCCAACAATATGTCAGCGATCTGGAACGCGGTCGACGTAATCCGACGGTCGTTACGTTGTTTCACCTGGCCTCGGCACTCGGCGTAACGCCGGCCGAACTTGTCGCTGCGACCGATCTCTCCGAGACCGACTAACCTTCATCTGAATTTGCGAGCCGGGCGTCTGCCCGGCGAGCGCGATTGCGACCGCGCGGATCTTGGGACGCGCGGTCGCCGCCGGTCCGCCATGGCGGATCGGCGCGAATTGGCGGAACCGCAGGGCCGACATTTCGGCCCTGCGGTAATGGGGGTCAGGCCGCTTTGAGGCGCTGCATTCCCTCGGCCAAGGTCCAGAGAGCGCGATTGAGCGTCACATTCTGGTCGATACCGTTGATCGCACGGGTCTGGGCGCGGCGGATGCGGCCTTCTGCGTTGCGCCTGCGGCCCTGCAACCCGCCCCGAATGACATTCTCCTGTATCACGTTGAACGTGGTCCACAGGCTGCGGTCGGTGTCCTCGCGGCGGCGCGGCTCGATGATCTGCTCAGGCCGCAACGGGCTTTCGTCCTCGCCATAGCGCGCGACAAGGCTAACCTCGCCGAGCAAGCGCCTTTCGTCCTCGGAAAGCTGAATCCCCTTCATGGTTTCGCTGGCGTCGATCAGCCGGGGGAAATCCTCGGCCACGGTATAAACGCCCTCGATAATGTCATGCTCTATATTGCCCTTGTGCGGAACGCGGACCTCCTCAAACCGCTCGCCCGCAATCATGCTGTTCGTGCAGACGAACCGCAGCATCCCGGCAAACATCTGATAGGCGCTGGTCCCGTCATGGCTGTTGACGATGATGACCTCGGCGGCCTCGGGCTTGCCGATGCCGTCAGCACGGCGCAGGCGCGGCATATGTTTGGCGTGGCCGTGGCGGCTGCCGTCGCGGGGAACGGACTGCACGGCGAAGAACGGGAACCATCCTTCCCGGCGCACCCCCTCCACGATGTCGATGGTCGGAACATAGACGTAGCGATCCGACCGGCTGTCGTGTGCCTCGCGGGCGAAGATGGACGGGACGTGCCGATACAGTGCCTCATTGTCGAGCGGCTCCCTGCCGCTGATCTGGTGGGCATTGCGGCCGAACCGGGTGGCAAGCTGATGATACATGGCTGGACTCCTTGGGCTTGGGTTTCCGCGCAGCGGAGCGCCGCGCTGAAACCCTGCCCGTCGGCGAGACCGGGGGTGCAACCGGAGTGGGCTGCTTCGCGGGGAACCGGCTGCACGGAACGCGAAGCGTGGAGGAAGCTGGGCGGAAGCCGCTCCGAAGGGCGCCAGGGGCAGCGCCCCAAGCCCCTTGTTGTTGTCAAAGCAAGCGCTTCCCGGCGCTAGCGCTTCGACATCACATATCCCGAAAATGTCAGTCGGCTCGAACCGCATCCTTCTCTGTTCCCCAACGATCTCGGCCCGATCGCTTAGCCGTGGGGAATCATAGACGCGGTCGGCAGGTCATCTGTCGCGGGCGTGCCCCTCGTAGCGGCCGTCCAGATTCCGCTCGAAGAGTACACCCCTTTGTAGTCGAAGCTCTGCCGCCAGCTCATCATTGAGCGTGATGGAAATGCTGGAAAGTTTGAGGGGCTTCCGTCGCCCGACGACGCGGGCATAGACAGTGATCGCATAATCGCCGGGCTCGAACCGATATTCGTCCTCATGGACGGAAAGAACGAAATGATGATTGGCGGCCAGCCCCGCACGGCTGATATATAGACCGCTGCCGGCGGACAGCTTCTCGGTTTCGCCATAACCCCAGAAGCTGAACGTCCGTTCGGTGCCGTTCCTGAGCGCCTTAACATACATGCCTTCGACAACCTGTCCCTGAGCAGCGGTGCTGTAGAGCAGCGTCCGAAGGAAGATCTTAGGTGTGGGTTTTGGCACGATGTCATGGCCGAAAAACACGATCGTCGGCATCGTCATTGCCAAGCGCCCTCGGCGAAGAAGGACCAACCAGAAGGTACCGACCGAAACGGCGAGCGACGCTATGGAAATCGGGACGCTGATCATCTCCATTGTTACATCATGCTCCTGCGGTCTGAGTGGCTTCCGCAATTGCCTTTTGTAATCCGGCCGCGGCTTCAAGGGTCGTCGCGTCGACTAGAGATGCATCCTTGGTTCCGGCGATGCCGATGAGGATGGAAGCGACGGCAGCCGACAAATCCCGCAGTTGCTGCGACCGAAAATCACTGGGGTCGATTTCGTCAAAGTCTATGTCGTCGATGCTTCTGGAGAGCACCGCGAACCAAGGAGCATCGGTTTCCAGGAGCCGCGTGAATTTCTCATATCCGATGATACGGAACCGCCGGACAGAATCCGGGTCTCGTTCAATCATCGCGTCGCCCAGCGCGTCCTGCCAATCGCGATAGAGCAGCGCTTCACGGTAGGACAATCCGCCGACGGCGCGCTCTACGGTTTCTCTTACAACATCGTCATCCGGCGCCTTGCCCCCCGTTTCCTTGGCGAGATACGCGGCAAGACGTCGGCAAATTTCCAACTTTTTATCGACGGGAAGACTCCGAAGGTGATCGGGGTCTGATTTCAGTTTACCCTCAGTGGCTGTGTGAGCCTCCACTTCGAAGCGCATGGCTAGGGCTGCTTGGCAGGTCTGATCGAGCCTTGTGAGATCGATACCCCAAAGGGCGCTAAGTCGCGTCAGGCGATGGAGTTCAACGTGTGGTCCGTCCGCGAGCGCCTTTTGAAAAGCTGCGATCTGCTTTGAAATCGGCGTGGCGACGTTTGTTTTTCCACGCGGCAGGGCACGCAACTCAAGGTTCATCCCCCGAATCCACCCGATCAGCGTCGCGATCCTGTAGAGTGTGCTGATCCGCTTGTAGGCGTTGAAATCTAACGGAAGCGTGGAAGTCTTCAAAAACGCATGCCGCTTGTCGATAAATATTTCTTTCGATCGCCAGACGATCTTCTCGCAGGACTCGCTTAGCGGCGCCAGATACTGACGATATACAGTAGCCTCCGATTGCTCCCTGACGCGCCGTTCTTTCAAACGCTCGAAGAGATAGTCCTTTAATATCGAGACGAGTAGCGCGCTGGTTGCGCCGATGATCGCCGCCCACACGACCATACTGGAAGCAGGCGGCGCTGCGACAGGTAACGGCGTCGACGATGCCTGGACCGCAGCACGTGTGAGTGCAGCCATCGTCTCGGACGCTAACGCGGTTACTGATAGATGAGCCACGATCCCCCCTCGACCCGCAGTAACAGAAGCTCGGCAGAACGTAATCGTCGATTGGGACGGCTTTGCATTTGTCGTCAAGACGGCGTGCTGTTTCGACGAGAATGACGCCCCGCTCCGAGGAGCGGGGCGTCATTGGCTGGTCAGCGCGACCAGATGAGGACGTATTCGCCGGCGGTGTCGCTCTCGGAGAGCGTGGCGTAGACCGGAGCCGGGAAGCTCGGGTCGTCCAGCTTGGCTGAGATGTAGTCGCGGCCTTCGCGGCTGGTCTTCTTCCAGGCCGCGCCGATGTCCATGTCAGCGGTGCTGATGCGGAAGTCGGGGGATTTCTCGCCGTCCTTGTCGACCGGGCGGAGGGTCGCCTTGGTGTTGAGGGTAAGCGTCTTGATGACGCCGGCGAACTCGCCCTTGCTGTTGGCGGTGAAGGTACCGATCGTAGCCATGCCGTATTCTCCTGCTTGCTCGGACCGCGCCCATCGCGGCCTCGATGGCGTTTCGTCGGCTGGGGACGATCGACCGCGCACCCGAAGGGCCGCAGCGCAGCGGAGGATGGCGGAGCGCCGCTTTTTTGCCTCGCGATGCAAAGCCGCAGGCGGCGGAAAAAAGTGGCGATCCGCCATTGCGGGAAGGCGAACGGCCTCGGGCAGACCAGCCATTGGGGAGGCTGTTTGGGCAGCGCCGGGCTAGGAATAGCAGAGGGACAAAGCGATCGTGGCGCACACGCGCGAAACGAGGAGGTCAGTAGCGCCCATCATTCCCGCGAAGATGCTACGCCGGTGCGATGACGAATCACGACTACCAGCGGGAAGACCAAGACCCTCGCGAGGGACTGGCGGAGGAAGGATTGCTCTCGCCCCTGATCGAGGACTGGCGGGCGATCTACATCGAGAATTATGCGCCATGATTCGACCTGGCGCGCGACGTTAATCGTTACGCCACCTGGCTCTTCCAGGAACATCAGGACGCCGGCAATGGTGGGCCGGCTGATGCGCAAGCCCCGACAGCGGTGCGCATGTATGGGCGCGCGATGAACGCGTTCGCGGCATCTGTCATGCTGGCCGAACGCGCCATGGCCATCGAAGCGGCGGGCGCCGTGCGCGCGATCTACGAAGTGGGATTCTGGCTGAGCCTGCTCGCCACCGATCCACTCAAGGCGCTCGAAGCGCTGGAGATCGACGAGCACGACAATGCGATCCAACGGGAGATATTACTTCGCGAAGAGCATCCCTCGGATGCCGCCGTTGTCGCGGCGTCGCTGAAGCGCGAGGCGCATCACGTTGCGAAGCTAGCCAAACGAAAGAGCCTCAGTGTTAAAAAGATCGCCCAGACCATGCCGAAACGGTCGGGTTATCTCGAATATCGTTTGGTCAGCGCTTTTTACGGCCATCTGTCCAGCAGCAGTCTCGATGGCTTGAAGAAGAGAAATGGCAAAGGCGGCGTGACCAATATTCTGGGTCCGTTCGAAACGGAGATCCCGAAAGCGCTGTCCTTCGCGCTCGACGCGATGCTTCGCTGTACCCGCTATTTCGAAGTCATGATGAAGGAAGGCCGGCAACCCGACCGCCTGGAGAAGGCTCACCGCACCTTGCTGGGCCTTCAGGACGCACCTTGATCGAACAGCGGCGGCGCGCGACAAGCGCGCCGCCGCGATTTTTCCGGTCGAAGGATAAGGCCGGAGCCGCTCGCGCGGCCCCGGCCCAATGCCGCTATTCGGCGGCGACGGCAAAGGACGCTTCGCCGTCCTCCTCGACGGTCGCGGGCTGCTCCGCCTCCGGCTCGGGCGTCCGCAGGATCGCGGGCAGCCAGCCGGTCCCGGCCAGAAGCTGCTCGGCGGCTTGCGCCATGTCCAGCTTCTTCATGTCCGCGATACGGCGGGCGGCATCCTCCGACACGCCTTCGGCGACGGCCTCCACGATATGCGCCTTGGTGACACGGCCAAGGTAGCTGTCCACGGTAGGTGTCCAGTCCCTCGCCACGTCCAGTGCCAGCTCGGTCGCCAGCCTGTTCGCCGTTTGCAGCGAGCGGGGTTTGCGGTCCCACGGCAGACGCAGTGCGTTGACGGTGCGCGCCGCGCAATGCGCCAGCAACGCAATGCGCTTTTCGTCCGCCAGTCCGACGATGAAGTCCCACAGGTCAGCCACGTCACGCGGCATGCGCTCGGCCCATGCCTCATGCTGCGCGCTCGCCCGCGCCGCCAAGGGCGTGTCTTCGATCCCGTCCGCATGGCTTCCCAGGGGGGTCACGGTCGGACGAACCTCAAGGCAACCGGCCTCGGCATAGCTGTAGAACAGTTGCGCGGTCAGGGTATGGGTCAGCGCGATCAACGCCGTATCGGGCTGATCGGCCAGCGCCACGCGAAGCGCCAGCGTCCGATGCGCGGACAGGTCGCGGGTGAGGCTGTCGGAAATCGGCTTGCCCGGCTCCTCTTCCTCCTCAACGTCCTGCACGTCCTCATCGCCATCCTCCGGCCGCTCGTCCTTCCCGGTCTCCGGGACGGTCGCATCGCCTTCTTCCGGCTCGGGCTGTGGGTCGGCCAGCGCCTCATCCTCGAGCCGCACGAAACCACGTTCGACTCGAACGCTGCCATCATGGTGCAACACGACGAACGCCCCACCATGCGCGATCACATTGGCGTCGTAGGCCGAACGCTTGGCCGAAATCGTGTCGATCTCGTCGGACACCGCCTCCAGCTTCGCCGCAACGTCCTCGGGCATTTCGTCATAGGACGAATAGCCATCGGCAAGCGTATCATACTCGGCGGACAGCGCGTCCAGCCGCGCCTCGTCCTCGTCGGACAGGGCGATGGGCTGCGGATAGAAACGCCGCATCCCGTGGGCATGAGGATAGTCGATATGCGCCTCGGCCCATTTCCAGCCCTCGGCCTGCACCTCGCTCGCAATGTCGCGCAGCTTTTCGGCGGCGAGCATATCGAGCAAGCCCACATCCTCGAAGAACCCGCCACGGTCCTCGCTGAACAGGTCGCGGATGATATTGCCGCCGGCCTCAACATAGGCGTCGGCCCCGATGAATACCGCACGGCGATCATCGGCGGGCACGTTGGCGGCGGTCATGTCGCGCCGGATGATCCAAGGTTCGCGATTGTGATGCAGGCCCTCAAACACTTGCTCCTGCCGGGCATGGTCCTCGGTGATGGCGAAGGCCATAAGCTGATCCAAGGTCAGCCCATCCTCACGATAGACCTGCAACAGCTTGGGGCTGACAGCGCCAAGGCGAAGCCGCTGCTTCACCACGCCCGCCGACACGCCGAACCGCGCGCCGATCTCCTGCGCGCCCCAGCCTTTATCATTGGAAAGCTCCGCAAACCGCTCGAACTGGTCGGCGGGGTGCATCGGGGTCCGGGTCACGTTCTCGTCCAGACTGATCTCGGACGGATCGTTGGCGGTATCCAGCCAGCAGCGCACCGGCTCGGATTTCCTGATCTGCTTGCGCTTGGCGCGCAGCAGCATCGCCAGCCTGCGGCCCTCGCCAGCGGTAACGAGATAATAGCCGGTCGGCGTCCCGTCCTCCTTGGTTTCCGGCTCCACGACAAGGTTCTGGATCAGCCCCTTATGCTGGATCGACGCGGCCAGCGCCTCGATAGCGGCCTCCCCATGCGGCACCTTACGGGCGTTGCGCGGGGACTTCTTGAGCTTGGCGAGCGGCACGAAAATCTCGACGCCCGATACAGGCTCGGCAGCAACGGTTTCGGTAACAGCGTTCATCACACTTCTCCTAAAAACCGCACTCACCCCGGAATGGGGTGGGCGGCGAAGAAGCGACCGGCAGGCCCGCCGACGGAGCCGGGACGCACCCGAAGGGCTGGAACGAAGAGGAAGTAAGCGCGGCCACGCGCGTTGCGGCCCGGCGCGGCGGGCCTAAAGGGAAGCGACGCCCACCCCATCGCGGGAGTGAAACGACACAGCAGCGCGATCGGGCCGGCGCAGCCCTGGCCCGATCTCCGCAGCATTGAATAGCGACAATCCGCGATGCGGATTGCCAACCAGCGCGTCAGCGCCAACCCGCCATGCTGATCGTCACCCGGCAGGGACGAGACCCGTCAGGGGCTCGGTCGGAGTGCAGCGGAGATAGAGCGGCGGTCCCGCAGGGAGGCGCCCCCCCCGCCCAACTTGCCTTTCTCGTCATTTCGATTATATTTTAATCAGATTGATGGCAGGTGATAAACATGGCGACTGAGACGAAGGTATTGACCGCGCACGTCCCCTTGGGGCTCGCGGAAAAGGTTGAAGCGATGGCCTCGCGGCTCGAACGCTCGCGCGGCTGGGTGATGAAACAAGCGCTCGCCGCATGGGTCGATCAGGAGGAGGAACGTCACCGGATGACGCTCGAAGCCCTTGATGACGTCGATGCCGGACGGGTGATCGACCACCAGGCGATCACGGCATGGGCCGACAGCCTTGGGACGGACAAACCGCTGCCCTCACCGATCAAATGAAGATCCAGTGGACCAGCAAGGCGTCGTCGGACCTTGTGCGTCTGCACGAGCATCTGAGCCCGGTCGCGCCCGAAGCGGCAGCGCGCGTGGTCCAGCAGCTCGCCCACGCACCGGATCGGCTGCTCGATTATCCGAGGATCGGCGAGAAGCTGGAAGCCTATGAGCCGCGCGAGGTCCGCCGGATCATCGTGGGCAATTACGAGATGCGCTACGAGCTCGTAGCGGCGACCATCTTCATTCTGCGCCTCTGGCATTGCCGCGAAAACCGCAGCTTCGAGTCGGAGGAGTAACGGCGATGGCGCTGGCGACCACGGGCCGCGACGCGGCGTTCGGCGGCAAAGCCGCCCTGAACACTTATCTGCGCTACGCCGGGCCGGACCGTTTGCACCCAGCCCAGCCGGGCATCAGCATCGGCGCATGGCCCTGTCTCGCAAACGTCGTCGTCGCGCGCCGCGCGGCTGGTCGGACGGTCTCGACGACCTGCACGACTATATGCAGGCGCCAGCGAAGCGCGCGCCGTCCCGCGCTCGCGCCATCAAAGATTGCGGGCCATTCGCGGTCACGGACGATTGGCCCGAGCGGGTGCCGATCGGCGACGCCGAGTTGCGCGTCATCGAAGGCCATTTGCGCAAGGAGCTGGACGACCTGTTCGGCCCCCTGCCGTGAACTAAGGAGGATAAGGCCATGACCGACGCCGCCCTTCGCGTCGAGGACACCCCGCCGGTCATGGCAATAGCTCGCGCCGCGCTCTATCTGCGCGTTTCCACCGGCCGCCAGGCCGAGAGCGACCTGTCGATCCCCGACCAGCGCCGCCAGATCGAAGGCTATTGCCTGTCGCGCGGCTGGGAGGTCGCGGCCGAGTTCGTCGAACCGGGCAACACCGCGACCGATGATCGTCGGCCGGCATTTCAGGCGATGATCGACGCAGCGATGCAGAAGCCGTCGCCGTTCAACGTGATCCTGGTCCACAGCTTCTCGCGCTTCTTCCGCGACCAGTTTCAGTTCGAGTTCTACGTCCGCAAGCTGGCGAAGAATGGCGTGCGGCTGATCTCGATTACGCAAGATTTGGGCGACGATCCGATGAGCGTGATGATGCGCCAGATCATGACGCTGTTCGACGAATATCAGTCGAAAGAGAACGGCAAGCACACGCTGCGATCGATGAAGGAGAATGCGCGGCAAGGCTTCTGGAACGGCGCGCGGCCACCCATCGGCTATCGGATCGTCGAGGCTGGCCACCGCGGCGCGAAGATCAAGAAGAAGCTGGAGATCGACCCGATCCAGGCCGAGACGGTGCGGCGCATCTACCGGATGGCGCTGAACGGCGTTGATGACAACGGGCCGATGGGCCTCAAGGCAATCGCGACCTGGCTCAACGACAACAATATCCGCACCCGCGACGGCGGGCGCTGGGGGCTTGGAGCCGTGCATCAGGTGCTCACCCGCACGACCTATATCGGCCAGCACAAGTTCAACTATCGGGATTATCGCACCAAAGCCCCCAAGCCCGAGAGCGAGCACGCGATCATGGAAGTGCCCGCCATCGTCTCGGAGGCGGAGTTCGAGGCCGTGCAGCGGTCGCTCAAGGCACGCAGCCCGAAGATGATGCCGCCGATGGCCGTGGGCGGCCCAACGCTGCTCACGGGTATCTGCTTCTGCGCGTGCTGCGGCGGCGCAATGACGCTGCGCACCGGCACCAGCAGCGTCGGCCGCGAGTATCGCTATTACACTTGCTCCACGAAGGCGCGGCAGGGCGCGAAGGGCTGCCCTGGCATCACGGTCCCGATGGATCGGCTGAACGAAGCCGTAGTCGGGCATCTAGAGTGGCGACTGCTCGATCCGAAGCGGCTTGAAGAGATGATGGATCAGATTCTCGAACGCCGCGACGAATGGGTGGATCAGCGGCGGCTCCATGTCGCCGATCTGGAGCGCCGCGCGACCGAGGCCGAAGCGAAGCTCAAGCGACTCTATGACGCGATCGAGAATGGTGTGATCGACGTGAGCGATTCGTCGCTCAAGGATCGGATCGCCGAACTGACGGCAACCCGCGATCAAGCCAGGGGCGATGCCGAGCGGGCGGTGGCGCATATCGAGAAGATCGGTCCTGCGATCACGCCAGAGAGCCTGCGTGCCTTTGCGATGGCGGCGCGCAAGAAGCTGCGTCAGGGCGATGGCTCATTTGCCCGCGATCATATCCGGGCGGTCGCGCAGCGCGTCGAGGTGGTCAGCAAGACGGAGGTTCGGATTCGCGGCCTGCGCAGTGAGTTGCTCCGAACCCTAACCGCCGCCTCTGGCGTAGAGGCGGCGGTGCTAGGCGTTCGCGCCTTTGAACCGAAATGGCGCGCCCGGAACGATTCGAACGTCCGACCCTCAGATTCGTAGTCTGATGCTCTATCCAGCTGAGCTACGGGCGCGCGGTGAGGTGCGGCGCCTAAACGAGGATCGGGGGTAGCGCAACCCCTTTTTGCATCCGCCCGTCAATTATCGCGATAGGGCAGCATGTCCTCGTCGAACGAGCGCGGCTCGCTGCAGTGCCAGGTCGCGCCGTCCCAGCGGTCCTCGCGGTCGTCATACTGGATCAGCGTACCCTCGGGGCAGCCGAGCGCGACCAGCTCGTCGCGGCAGAAGGCGCGGCCGCGGTCGAGATCGGTGAGGTCGACGTCGAGGATCGCGCACGCCGGACGCCACTGGCCGGCATCGTCGAGCGTCTCGATCAGCGTACCGCCGCCGCAGGTGCCGAGCCCGGCGATGCGCAGCTCGGCATCGAGGAACACGCCATAGCGGCCCTCGCGCTCATGCGGGTCCATGTCGCCGGGGAAGGCGACCGACACCGAATGCGTGTCGAGCGGCTCTGCCAGAAGGGCGTCGAGCCCGGGTAGGAACCGCTCGATCATCGCATCATCCTCGCAGGGTTGCGCCAAGCTTTGCGGCCGCCGCGACGACCTTGTCGGCCACCGCCTTCAGATCCGCGTCGGTGAAGCTCTTTTCGCCCGGTTGCAGCGTGACTTCAATGGCCAACGACTTCTGTCCCTCCGGCACGCCCTGGCCGGTGAACAGGTCGAACAGCCGCGCGTCGACGATCGTGCCCTTGTCGGCACCCTTCACGGCCCGGACGAGATCGCCCGCCGCCAGCGCGGTCGGCACCAGGAAGGCGAAGTCGCGGGTCACCGCCTGGAGCGCCGGGGGCGTGAAGGCCGGGCGGGTGAAGCCGGTCGACTTCTTCGCGGGCAGCGCGTCGAGATGGATCTCCACCGCTGCCACCGCGCCGTCCAGGTCGAACGCCTTGAGCACGCTCGGGTGGACCATGCCGAAGCCGGCGAGCACGGTCTTGGGGCCCAGCCGCAGCGTCGCCGACTGGCCGGGATGGTAGGCAGCACCCGCCTCACCCATCACCTGCAGGTTGGCGACCGGCGCACCGGCGGCCTCGAGCAGCGCCAGCGCCTCGGCCTTGGCGTCGAACGCGGTGAAGGGCTGGGCCTTGCCCGTCTGCCAGCCGCGCGCAGCCTTGGACCCGGCCAGCACGACACCGAGCGTCAGGCGCTCCTTGTCCGCCAGATAGCGGCGGCCGACCTCGAACAGGCGCACGCTGGTGGCGCCGCGCTTGAGGTTGCGCTCCGCCGCCGCCAGCAGGCCGGGCAGCAGCGAGGGACGCATGACCTTCATGTCCTCGCTGATCGGGTTGGCCAGCGTCCAGGCGCCGCCGCCGAAGACGTCGGCCTGCGCTTCTGGGAGGAAGCTCCAGGTAATCGCTTCGTTCAGCCCGCGCGCGGCGGCGGTGCGGCGCATCCGGCGCTCGAGCTTCTGCTCGGGCGTCGCGGTGGGCGTCGCGACACCAGGGGTGCGCGGTAGCGGGGTCGAGGGCACGTTGTCGATGCCGGCGATGCGGATCACTTCCTCGACGATGTCGGCCGGGCCGTCGATGTCGCGACGCCAGCTCGGCGCGGTGACGCGAAAGGCTTCGAAGCCCTCGCCCAGCTCCACCGGATCGCCATTGCCGTCGAGCGGCTGGACGACAAAGCCGAGGCTTTCGAGGATCTCGACTTGGCTAGCGGCCGGCACGGCGAGGCCGCCCAGCGTTTCCGCCAGCATGGGATCATAGCCGACGACCGCGCCCCCCTTGGGCGGCATGCCGCTGCGAGTGACGTCGCTCGGCGTACCGCCGCAAAGCGCCAGCACCAGCCGGGTGGCGATCGCCAGCCCTTCGTCGAGAAATTCGGGATCGACGCCGCGCTCGAAGCGGGTGCGCGCGTCGCTGGTCAGCAGCAGCTTCTGGCCGGTGCGGGCGATATGCTCGGGATCGAAATAGGCGCATTCGATCAGCACGTCGGTCGTGTCGTCCGAACAGCCCGAATGCTCGCCGCCCATGATGCCGCCGATGTCGTGCACCGCCGCATCGTCGGCGATCACGGTCATCGAGTCGGTGAGCGTGTAGGTCTTGCCGTTCAGCGCCAGCACGGTCTCGCCGTCCTTGGCCTTGCGCGCGACCAGCCCGCCCGAGAGCTTCGCCATGTCATACACATGGAGCGGGCGGCCGAGCCCGAACATTACGAAGTTGGTGATGTCGACCAGCGCGGAAATCGGCTTCTGCCCCACCGCCTTGAGGCGCTGCTGCAGCCAGTCGGGCGACGGCCCGTTCTTCACGCCGCGCACGACCTGGCCGTAGAAGGCCGGGCAGCCCGCCGCGTCGTCGGTGCGCACGTCCGGACCCGCGCCCTGCGGCGCGATCGCCGGCAGGTCGGCGATCACCGCGTCGAGCGGCTTGAGCGTACCGAGGCCGGCCGCAGCGAGGTCGCGCGCAATGCCGCGCACGCCCATGCAATCCTGGCGGTTCGGCGTGATCGAGACGTCGATCACCGGATCGTCGAGCCCCGCATAGTCGGCGAAGGCGGTGCCTACCGGCGCATCGGCCGGCAGCTCGATGATGCCGTCATGATCCTCGCCGAGCTCCAGCTCCATCGTCGAGCACATCATGCCGTTCGATTCGACGCCGCGGATCGCCGAGACCTTGAGCTGCATGCCGTTGGCCGGCACCACCGCGCCGGGCAGGCCGAGCACGCCGACTAGCCCCGCGCGGGCATTGGGCGCACCGCAGACGACCTGCAGCACGCCGTCGCCGGTCTCGACGCTGAGGACCTGCAGCTTGTCGGCCTGGGGGTGGCGGTCGGCCGTCAGCACGCGGGCAACGCGGAAGCCGTTCAGCCGCTCGGCGGGATTCTCGACGCCCTCGACTTCGAGGCCGACACGGGTCAGCGCCTCGAGGATCTCGGTCAGCGAGGCCTCGGTCTCCAGATGCTCCTTGAGCCACGAGAGGGTGAACTTCATGCGCCCACTCCCCCGCTCAGCGTGGGCACGTCGAGCGCCGAGAAGCCGTAATGCTTGAGCCAGCGCAGATCGCCGTCGAAGAAGGGGCGCAAGTCGTCCATCCCATATTTGAGCATCGCCAGCCGGTCGACGCCGGTGCCGAAGGCGAAGCCCTGCCATTCGTCCGGATCGAGCCCGCAGGCCTCGATCACCCGCCGGTGCACCATGCCGCTGCCCAGCACTTCCATCCAGCCGCCGCCGGGCGCGTCGCCGCTGCCGCCGATCACGCGCTTGCCGTCCTTCCAGGTGAAGCCGACATCGACTTCGGCCGAAGGCTCGGTGAAGGGGAAATAGCTGGGGCGCAGGCGCAGCACGATGTCGTCGCGCTCGAAGAACGCCTTGAGGAAGGTCTCCAGCGTCCACTTGAGGTGGCCGAGCGTGATGCCCTTGTCGATCACCAGGCCTTCAATCTGGTGGAACATCGGCGTGTGCGTCGCGTCCGAATCCGAGCGATAGACGCGGCCCGGCGCGATGATGCGGATCGGGGGCTTGCTGCTCGTCATCGTGCGGATCTGCACCGGCGAGGTGTGCGTGCGCAGCACCATCGGCCGTTCATGCGCGCCGGCGAGGTAGAAGGTATCGTGCATCGCGCGCGCCGGATGCGTCTCCGGAATGTTGAGCGCGGTGAAATTGTGCCAGTCGTCCTCGACCTCGGGGCCGGTGGCGACCGCGAAGCCCAGATCGGCGAAGATCTCGGCCAGCTCGTCCATCACCTGGCTGACCGGGTGGACCGAGCCGGGGGCCACGCCGTCGACCGGCAGCGTCATGTCCACCGTCTCGCTGGCGAGGCGCGCGTCGAGCGCGGCCTGCTCCAGCGCGGCCTTGGCGGTCGCGAGCGCCTCGGTGACGGCTTCGCGCAGGCCATGGATGCGCGGGCCCTGTTCCTGGCGCTCTTCGGGGGTGAGCTTGCCGAGCGTCTTGAGCAGGCCGGTGATCGCGCCCTGCTTGCCGAGCGCCTGGACGCGCACCGCCTCCAGCGCATCGAGCGCGGTGGCGGCATCGATCGCGGCAAGCAGCTCGCCGCGCAGGGTATCGAGATCGGTGGTCATCGTTTTCCGTTCACTGTGCGAGATGGCTGGAACCCCAGACGGGGCCCTAGGTCAAGGCGTTTGAGGGAACGCTATACCCGACTGCCGAGCAGGGCGGCGCCGAAGGCGACGAATACGCCGCCCGTCACCCGGTTGAACATCCGCTGCCGCGCCGCCGGTGCCAGCCATGCCGCGAGCGAGCGGCCGCCCAGCGCATAGACCGAGAACCAAAAGGCCTCGATCACCGCGAAGGTCGCGATCAGGATCGCCAATTGCGGCAGGAACGGCCGGCCCACGTCGAGAAACTGCGGGAACAGCGCGGCGGCGAAGACGATCAGCTTGGGGTTGGACAGCCCGGTGCCGAGCCCGGTCAGATAGCGCGCCCGCACCGACTGGCGCACCGGCACCGGCGCATCTTCATGGGCTTCCTCCACCGGCGCGCGCCAGGCCTTGATGCCCAGCCACACCAGATAGGCGACCCCCGCATAGCGCAGCACGTCGTACAGGCCCGGCGACGCCTTGAGCAGCGCCCCCAGCCCGGCCGCCGATGCGATCAGGCAGAACAGGTTCGCGCTCATCAGCCCCGCAGTGGTCGGCAGCACGCGGGCCGCGCCCTCGCGGATGCTCTGCACCATCACGTGGAGCATGTTCGGCCCCGGCGTCATCGAAACAAAGAACACGGCGGTGACGTAGAGCCACCAGGTCTTCATCGCCACGGGATCGTCTCCCCTGTTGGAAACCCAAGAAAAAGGGCGCCGAAGCCTTAGCCTCGACGCCCCATTTTCAGCTTGCTCGCAGAACCGCTCAGGCGGCCTGGGGCAGTGCCGCCTTCGCCTGCGCGATGATGGCGGTAAACGCCTCACCTTCGTGCATCGCGATGTCGGCCAGGACCTTCCGGTCGAGTTCGATACCGGCCAGCTTGAGGCCGTGCATGAACTGCGAATAGGTCAGGCCTTCGGCGCGGACGCCGGCGTTGATGCGCTGGATCCACAGGGCGCGGAAGCTGCGCTTCTTTACCTTGCGGTCGCGATAGGCGTACTGGCCGGCCTTTTCGACGGCCTGGCGCGCGATGCGGATGGTGTTCTTGCGACGGCCATAATAGCCCTTCGCCTGATCCAAAATCCGCTTATGCTTCGCCTTGGTGGTCGTACCACGCTTCACTCGTGCCATTTTTCAGGACTCCCTTACTTCAGGCCGTACGGCGCCCACGCCTTGACGTGTGCCACGTCGGCGTCGGCCAGCACGCTGGTGCCGCGGTTGGTACGGATATACTTCGAATTGTGCGAAATCAGGCGGTGGCGCTTGCCGGCGACGCCGTGCTTCACCTTGCCCGTGGCGGTGAACTTGAAGCGCTTCTTCACACCGCTCTTGGTCTTGAGCTTGGGCATTTTCGTCTCCTTATGGTTCGACGATTGCAGACAGCCGCGGCAGCCCTATTAGCCGGACGGTCCCTCGATCGCGGAAAGGCGGCCCCTTAGCCGATGGTTGGGCGTTATGCAACCACCGGGGAACCGCGCGGGCAGCAAGGATTTTGAGGTTCATGGCCGATCTGGACAGCCCCGTTCTCACCGCCGAGCAGGCCCCCCCGCAGCCCCGGCCGGCGCGCGCGATGGGCGCGCCGCTCGCCGCGACGATCGCGGTCGTCACCAGCCTGGTGGGGCTGGCGGTGCTCGCCTGGGCGGTGCTGTTCGTCACCAAGGGCCGGTTCCTCAAGGGCACGTTCGAATTGATCGCGAGCAGCAGCGCAGACCGCAGGGTGCGCGTGGCGGGCGACTTCCAGCTCTATTTCGCGCCGTTCAACCTGAAGTTCGTGGCCGAAGGGCTGAGCGTCGAGAACCCGGACTGGGCGGGCACCAGCCCGTTCTTCACCGCCACCCGGATCGATGCGCGAATCGCCACCTTCTCGCTGCTCGCGGACCAGAAGCGCTTCCAGTGGCTCGGCCTCACCGACGGGCGAATCGACCTGCAATGGGATCGCGACGGGAAGCAGAATACGTGGACCTTCGGCGGCGGCGGCGGCGAGCCGCTGACCATGCCGCTGATCCAGCGCGCGCGAATCGCCGGCACGCAGATCCGCTACCTCGATCCCCGCCACCAGCTTGATGCGGCGATTCGCGTCGACACGGTGGCGGCCGAGGACAATCGCTTCGCCGACACGATCCGCTTCGACGGCAACGGGACGGCGCGTGGGGCCCGCTTCACGTTGGCGGGCGCGCTGCTCTCCTCCAACAAGACGCTGGCGGGCGGCGAGAACCGGTTGCGGCTGCATGCCGAGGGCGTGCGCAGCCGGGTCGACATCGCGGGCACGCTGCCCGGCGCAACGGTGCTGGAAGGCGCCAAGCTCCACATGGACCTGCGCGGGCAGAACCTCGCCGACATATTCCTGCTCGCCGGCATCGCGGTGCCCGACACGCGAAGCTACCGGCTGACCTCGGTCGTCACCAAGGCAGGCGACGCATGGCGCTTCACCGGCATGAAGGGCCGGTTCGGCGACAGCGACCTCGCCGGCAAGTTCACGGTGAAGCTCGGCGAGCCGCGCATGCTGGTGACCGCCGACCTGTTCACCCATGTGCTCGACGTCGTCGATGCCGGGCCGTTCATCGGCTACAATCCCGATGCGCTGGCGGCTCAGGGTGCGCAGGCGGCGGTGACGCAGGTCTCCGGCACGCCGCGGCTGCTGCCGGACGCGCCGCTGCGGATCGAGGCGCTGAAGAATTTCGATGCGAAGGTGCAGTGGCAGGTGCGCACCGTCCGCGCGCCCAACCTGCCGGTGTCGAACATCGAGCTGGGCCTTGATCTCAACGACCGGCTGCTCAAGCTGAGCCCGCTCAACTTCAGCCTGGCGCGCGGCACGGTGAGCTCGGACATCAGCATCGACGCGCGCAAGACGCCGGTGTTCACCACCTACGACATCCGCCTGTCGCCGACGCCGATGGGCGTGCTGCTTGCCGGCTTCGGCGCCGAGCAGTCCGGCACCACCGGCATGCTCAAGGCACGCATCCAGATGAACGGCAGCGGCAACAGCGTCCGTGATTCGCTCGGCACCGCCAACGGCCGCATCGCGGTGATCCTGCCCAAGGGCAATTTCTGGACCCGCAACACCGAGCTCGCCGAGTTCGACATCGGCACCTTCGTCCAGAAGATGTTCGAGAAGAAGCTGAAGGAGCCGGTGCAGATCAATTGCGGGCTGATCGGCTTCACCGTCCGCGACGGCATCGCCGCGGCCGACCCGATCCTGATCGACACGCAGAAGAACGTGATGCTTGGCCGCGGCGGGTTCAGCTTCAAGAACGAGACGATCGACCTCGCCTTCCGTGCCGATTCGAAGCGGTTCAGCCTGTTCTCGGGCCAGTCGCCGGTGGGGATCGGGGGCTATTTCGCCAAGCCGGGGATCAGCGTGATCAGCCCTGAATTGGTCGGTCGCGCCGGTGCAGGACTGGGCTTGGCAATGGCCGCCACCCCGATCGCTGGTGTCCTCGCCTTCGTCGACTTCGGCGATGCCAAGGCCGCCGATTGCGGGCCAGTCCTGTCCGGAGCCACCGCCGCCAGCCAGCGCGACGCGAAGGGCCGCCCGCGCGACGATGTCGGCCGCGGCACCACCGCCAAGTCGGAAAGCGGCAAGGCGAACGTCGGCGAAGAGAAGCGGCAGCGCAAGAAGTTCCTCGGCATCTTCTGATCCGCTTGCACGAGATGGCTGGGCGGGCGCAGGATCGGTGCGCGATGCTGCGCTTGCTGATCCTCTCCGCTGCGCTCGCCATGGCGGGCGACGTTCGACCGCCGCAGCGGGTGAGGATCGCGCCTCCTGCATCGGAGGCACTGGAAGACTTGCCCATTCACGTCGGCGGTAGAGTCGAGGCGACCGCCACCAGCTATCGCCATCAATGGCCGGGCGTCTATTTCGAAGCGGCCTTTCGCGGACGGCGCGTGGTGCTGCGGTTTGACGATGCGATCAACGAATGGCGCGCGAGCATCGACGGCGGGCCGCCGGTGACGATCGATCGCCCGGGCAAGACCGATGCGACGATCGACGGTCTCTCACCCGGCGCGCACCACATCCGGCTCGACAAGGTCACCGAAAGCGCCGCGCCCGCGCGCTTCGGCGGCTTCTTGGTTGGCCCGGGTAGCAGCCTGCCCGCTCCCCAGCCGCGCCAGCGGCAGATCGAGTTCATCGGCGATTCGTCGATGGCGGGCTATGCCGCGCGGGCCGATCGGATCGACTGCACCGAGGCGCAGGTCCGCGCCACCACTGATACGCCCGATGCCTTCGCCGCGCTTGCCGCGCAGCATTTCGGCGCCGACTATCAGGTGAATGCTATCTCCGGCCGCGGGCTGATCCGCAACTTCGGCGGCACCGCACCGCAGGGGACGATGGAGCAGCTATGGCCGCGCCGCCTGCCGGCCGAGCCCGCCCTTTACCGTGATCCGCACTGGCAGCCGCAGATCGTGATGCTCAAGCTGCAGGCCGATTTCGCCGGCTTCCGCCCCGATGCGCGCTGGCCGACGCTCGACGCGCTCGTCGCCGACTATGCCAAGCACTACGGCCAGTTTCTCGCGCGGCTGCAAGGCCGCTATCCACGCGCAGTCTTCCTCCTCTGGTGGTTCGACACCAGCGGTGCACCGCCCGAGCAGGTCGCGATGCTGCGTGCGGCGGAGACGCAGATCGGCACCGCGGCCCGCACGGCCGGAGCCCGAGACATACTGTTCCTGCCCTTCCCCACCGCGGAGTTTCGCGCCACCGCCTGCCATGGCCATTACGGGCTGGCGGAACAGCGCCGGATCGCCGACTGGCTGGTCCGCACGATCGACGCCCATCCCGCTTTCTGGGACGGGCGCTGACCCCAATCAGTGCCCTCGGCAGTCCATCGCCTCGAGAATGTCGTCGATCCGCGCCGGGTCGCCCGCCGCGATCACCTCGCCGTTGCTGCCGGCGTGGAGCGGATCGCCCTGCCAGTCGCACATCCGCCCGCCCGCGCCTTCGATCACCGGCACCAGCGCGGCGAAGTCGTGGAGCTTGAGGCCGGCCTCGACGACGATGTCGAGCCAGCCGCTCGCGACGCAGCCATAATTGTAGCAGTCGCCGCCAAGCACCGTGCTCATCACCTTGGCGTCGAGATGCTCAAAGGCGTGCAACTGGCCGTCGTCGAACAGCGCGGGCGAGGTGGTGGCGAGAATCGCCTGGTTCAGCTCGCGGCAGATGCGGGTGGTGGCGGGCTTGCCGTTGAACAGCGTCTGGCGGCCGGTGACGCCCAGCCAGCGCTCACCGATGATCGGCTGGTCGATCACCCCCAGCACCGGCCAGCCATTGTCGACCAATGCGATCAGCGTGCCGAACACCGGGCGCCCGGCGATGAAGGCGCGGGTGCCGTCGATCGGGTCGAGCACCCATTGCCGGCCGCTGGTGCCTTCGCGGACGCCGAATTCCTCGCCGATGATGCCGTCCATCGGGCGCTCGGCGATCAGCAGCTTGCGCATCGCCTCCTCGCCGGCGCGATCGGCGAGGGTGACCGGCGACTGGTCCTCCTTCGCCTCCACGCCGTGCTCGGCGCGGAAATAGGGGCGGATCGCGGCGCCGGCGGCGTCGGCGAGGCGGGCGGCAAGCGCGATGTCGGTTTGGGAAACGGCCATGCCCCAGCCCTACCGGGCCGAATTTGACTCGCCAAGGTCACAAACGCCTGCCACTTCCCGGAATATGCGTGGTATCGCCGTCCTTCCCCTGCTCGGCCTCTGCTTTGTCGCCCTGCCTGCGCTGGCGCAGGTCCGCGCGGTGCCGGCCCAGCCCGCCTCCGAACAGGCGGCGCTGCGCGGCGTCGAGGTGTTCCTAGTCAACGAGGGCGAGGCGCCGATCGCCGATGCCGGCCCGCGCCAGCTCGAGATCACCGCCGCCGACGGCACCCGGCTGATGCTGGAGCGCACCCCCGGGCCGACGCCCACCATCGCCCCGCACGGCTTCGCCAAGGCGCGCTACGTGCCGGTGGGGGTCGCCGGGCTCGCGGTGCCGCCGGCGGCGCAGCACAAGCCGGCCGAGATGCCCGAGCAGGAAACCGTGGTGCAGAGCTCGACGGGCAGCTCGAGCGGGCTGCTCGCCCGGTTCGAGCCGCACGAGCCGATCTACGGCGCCTTCGGCACCGACGATGCGGGGGGCAAGGTGCAGGTCAGCTTCGCGGTGCGGCCCTTCGCCGAGGATGCGCCGCTCCAGCTCGGCAATTTCCGCTTCGCCTATACCCAGACGATGTTCTGGGCGGTGAACGAACCCTCAGGTCCCTTCCGCTCGACCAACTACAGCCCCGAGCTCTATGCCGATGTGCCGGTCGACGAGACGGCGCGGGTCGCGCTCGGCTGGCGGCACGATTCGAACGGGCGCGGTGTCACCGATTCGGTCGACATCAATCGCATCTTCGTGCGGGGCGAAAAGACCTTCGATCTGGGCGGCGACTGGCGGATCGACATCGCCCCGCAGGCCTGGGTCTATGTCGGCAGTAGCGGCACCTTCCACGACATGAAGGAGTATTACGGCTATACCGCGCTCGCCACCTCGATCCAGCAGAAGGACGGCATCAAGCTCGCGCTCACAGCGCGCGGCAATGTGAAGACCGGCCACGGTGCAGCCGAAGCCTTTGTCTCCTATCCGCTGCGGCGGCTGGGCGGCGGCCTGGGCATCTACCTCTTCGGACAGGCATTCACCGGCAATGGCGAAGCGCTAGACCGCTACAACGTGAACGACACGCACGCGCGGATCGGCATCGCCTTCACCCGCTAGCCGCCGCGTTCGGGGTGGCCTAGACACGGCCAATTATCCTGGGAGACCGATATGCGCCTGAAGCTCGCCCTTGCCGCCCTTGCCCTGCCCTTCGCCGTGATGCCGGCGAATGCGTCGCTCACCACCGGCGCCAAGGCCCCCGTGTTCATTGCCAAGGGCGCGGCGGCCGGCAAGCCGATCACCGTCGACTTGAAGGCCGCGCTCAAGAAGGGCCCGGTCGTGCTCTACTTCTTCCCGGCCGCCTTCACCTCGGGCTGCAACGCCGAGGCGCATGCCTTTGCCGAGGCGCTGCCCGATTTCACCAAGGCAGGCGCGACCGTGATCGGCATGACCGCCGGCAATGTCGACCAGCTCGAACAGTTCAGCAGCCAATATTGCGCGGGCAAGTTCGCCGTCGCCGCCGCGACGCCCGAGGTGGCTACGGGCTATGACGTGGCGGCCAAGAAGCCCGACGGCACCGTCGCCAAGTTCACCAGCCGGACCAGCTATGTGATCGCGCCCGACGGCAAGGTGCTGTTCGTCCACTCGGATCCGAACCCCGCCGACCATATCCGACTCACCCTCGCCGCGGTGGAAAAATACCGCGCGACTCACCGGAACTGACGCGCCAGGGTCCCAGCGCCGCGCTTTTCGTCGTACCGATCCAGAGGGCATTAAACCTTCGGATCGGTACCAGTTCACCGTGAAAACTCGCCAAACCTCTGGTTTACGGCCATAATGCGCCGACTGGTGCCCTGCCTCGAAGGTGCGCGCGTTCAGGATGAACGTACCGGCAACTCAATATTAGCACTCTCTGCTTATTCGTTGTGCGCAACATAGCGGCCGTCATGCCGTGATTTGCACGGGGGTTAGGAGCGTATGCGCATCGCGCGTGCCATTCGTCCAGAGATGGAAGGAGACGAGGGCCGAGCGCTTTTCGAGCGGATCGGCGCGTTCCTGCTCGACCAGCGGCTGGCACCGACGCCGACCAACTACGCCTTCGTCCACCGGCTGTTTACCGAACCCGAAGACGCACTCGCCCGCGCCGTGGAGTTGATCACCGAACGCGGCGTGCGGATCACCCCGCGCGACATCCAGACGCTCAGCGCAGACCACAGCCCCGAAGATCCGTCCGACGGCCATGCCGATCTCAAGGCACGCACCGAAGGCTTGGTCGCGCGCACCCAGATGCAGGTCGAGGGCTTTGCCGACATGGTGACGGCGATGCGCGCCGAAACTGCCGATTTCGGCCGCGACCTGGCGGCGAGCGCCGAGGCGATGACGACCGGCGGCGACGTGCCGCAGGCAAATGACGACGTCGTCCGGATCACCGCGGCGATGCTCGACCGCATCCGCGTCGCCGAGGAAAAGCTGGAAAGCACAACGCGCGAGGCGAACGACCTGCGCGAAAAGCTGGAAGAAGCGCGCGACAATGCGCGCCGCGATCCGCTGACCCAGTTGCCCAATCGTCGCGCCTTCGAGGAAGCCTTCGCCGCGCAGGAGGCCGCCGGGGGCAGCATGTGCATCGCGGTGTGCGACATCGATCACTTCAAGTCGGTCAACGATCGCTTCGGCCATGCGGTGGGTGACCGCGTGCTGCGGGTGATCGCCGACGCGCTGAGCCTGTGCTGCCGCGGGCACCTCGTGACGCGCTATGGCGGCGAGGAGTTCGCCATCCTCTTCACCAACGTGCCGCTCGACCAGGCGCGCGCGGTGCTCGAGCATGCCCGCGGCACCGTCCAGGCCAAGCGCTACAAGCTTCGCGACAACGACGCGCCGCTGGGCGAGATCACCTTCTCGGCCGGGCTGACGCCGGTGGAGCCGGGCGAGATGCACCAGACCGCATTCCACCGCGCCGACCGGCTGCTGTACCTGGCGAAGCACGAAGGCCGCAATCAGGTGAAAATCGGCAGCGCCAGCTATAGCGAATTTCGCCGCTGAATGGCGAAATTTACCAACGTTCGTCTCGCAATTCGCCCTACTTGTGTTCGGAATTGCAGCTCATCATAGGAATTACAGCTACTTAGCAGAGTTGGCACGCTCCCTGCAAAACTGCTGGCATCGGCCGTCGGATGGCCCGTCCGCCGAACCACAGGGAGTAAGTACCATGACCGCTCGTCTCGCTTCGCTGCACCAGACCATCGCCGTCAGCGCCGCCGTCCTGCTCACCGCCGCGCTCGTCCTGTTCTCCACCCCCGTGATCCCGGTCGCATGATCGCGCTCGCACAGACGGAGAAGATCAGCATGTTCCGCAGCTTTCTCATCGGCGTCGCATCGTTCGGCATCACCAGCGTGATGATCCTCGGCAGCAGCCTGCAGGGCTCCAGCTTCCTCGGCTGACCCTGCCGGCCGCCCCGGCGGCCCCTTTTATCTGGAACTTGGGGCCCATGCGCCCGGTTCTTTCGGCACCCCCCCAAGATCCAAGGAGCCGTGCCGATGTCCGAAGACCATGTAATCGACCGAGTCCGCGAGGATGCGCTCCCCGGCGAGGAGCGCACGCTTGATCCCAAGCCCGAGTGGCAGCCGCGCTATCGCGGATCGGATCGGCTGAAGGACAAGGTGGCCATCGTCACCGGCGCCGACAGCGGGATCGGCCGGGCGGTCGCCGCGCTCTACGCCCGCGAAGGCGCCGATGTCGCCATCGTCTATCTCAACGAACACCGGGATGCCGAGGACACCGCAGAAGCGGTCCGCGCCGAAGGCCGCCGCGCGATCACCATTGCGGGTGACGTGGGCGACAAGGCGTTCTGCGAGGACGCCGTGCAGAAGGTGATCGCCGAGTTCGGCCGCCTCGACATTCTCGTCAACAATGCCGGGGAGCAGCATCCCGACAAGGACATCGTCGACATCACCGAGCAGCAGCTCCGGCGGACTTTCCAGACCAACATCTTCGGGATGTTCTTCCTGGTCCAGGCCGCCTCGCCGCACCTCAAACGGGGCGCCGCGATCGTCAACTGCACCTCGGTGACGATGTATCAGGGCGAGCCCGAGCTGCTCGACTATAGCGCCACCAAGGGCGCGATCACTGCCTTCACCCGCAGCCTGTCGATGAACCTGATCGAGAAGGGCATCCGCGTGAACGCCGTCGCCCCGGGCCCGATCTGGACCCCGCTCAACCCGAGCGGCGGCGCGTCGCCCGAGAAGCTCGAACATTTCGGCGAGAGCGTGCCGATGGGCCGGCCGGGCCAGCCCAACGAAGTCGCCCCGGCCTTCCTGTTCCTCGCCTGCGAGGATTCGAGCTACATGTCCGGCCAGGTACTCCACCCGAACGGCGGCACGGTCGTCAACGGCTGAACGGCGCCGCGCCGGTCTCAGACCGGCGCGGTTTCGCCGACCAGCCCGGTGGGGGCTTCCTCACCGCGCGAATAGACGCCGGTGAGCAGCCCGGCGGCGAGCACATGCCCCGCCATCGCCTTGACCAGCGCGCTGCGGCCGGGATTGTCGCCGATCTCGCAGCCGCCGCCGAGCGCGAACAGCTGGAAGGCATAATGGTGCGGACCATGGCCGGTCGGCGGATCGGGCGGGAGCCAGCCCTCGCCGAGGAAGCTGTTGCGGCCGACATCCTTGCCCTCCGCATCGCCAGCCCCATCGGCGCGGATCGCGCCTTCCTTCAGGTCGCCCTCGACCGGCAGGCCCCAGATCACCGCATGGACCAGCGGCTGCGGCGCCGGCGCATCGGGATCCTCGACGATCAGCGCCAGGCACTCGGTGCCCTCGGGCACGCCGGTCCAGAACAGGGGCGGCGACACCCCCTCGCCGTCCGCGGTGAAGCGCTCGGGCAGGCGGCCGCCGTTCGCAAAGGCCGGGCTGGCAAGGTGGAGCACCTCGAAGCTGCCGAGTTCGGGCTGGACGATCGCCAGCTTGTTGGCGCCGGCGCGCAGCCCCTTCAGCGCGCTTCCCAGCCAGTGCGGTATATGTTCGAGCATCGCGGACTCTCTCCCGTTTGGCAGCCAAACGCGCCGGGCCCCGCGATTATCCCGCGTTACAGGTCCAGCTTCTCGTAATCGGCCGGCGGCGTGATTCCCTCCATCCGCTCGGCGAGCAGCTGGCGGAAGCTCGGGCGGCTCTTCATCCCGATATACCAGCGCTTGGCGAGCTCATGACTCTTCCAGTCGATTCCGCCCAGATAATCGGCGACCGAAATCTGCGCCGCCGCGGTAATGTCGGCAAGGCTCATCGTCGCACCGGCCAGCCAGGTGCGGTGATCGAGCAGGTAATCGATATAGTCGAGATGCCCGACCGCCGCCTTCATCGCGTCGCGCAGCACCTTGGCGTCGGGCGGCTGGCGATAGACGATCCGCTTGATCATCCGCTCGTGGAGCAGCGGCGCGGTGATGTCGCTGTAGAAATTGTTATCGAACCACACCACCAGCCGGCGGATCTCGGCGCGATCGACCGCCGAGCCGTTGAGCAGCGCGTTCTTGGTCACCGTCTCCTCGAAGAATTCGCAGATCACGGTCGAGTCGATCAGGGTCACGTGGCGCTCGGCATCGATCATCACCGGGGTCTGGCCGGTGGGATTGAGGTCGAGGAATTCGTCGCGCCGCTGCCACGGTGATTCGCGCACCGGCTCATAGGCGATGCCCTTCTCGCCCAGCAGGAGCCGGACCTTGCGCGAGAAGGGACAGAGCGGGAATTGAAGGAGCTGCCACATGGGGAAAGCCATAAGCAGCGGAAATGGGCCGGGGAAGACTCGTTGTAGCGCGGGCCGCATTTCTATATTTTGAGAAGCATTCTAGAACGGAGCCGCACCATGGCGCTCAGCATCAAGGACGAAGAGACCGACCGGCTGGTGCGCCGCTACGCGCGCGCCAAGGGGGTGAGCTATACGACGGCGATCCGCATGGCCGTGCGCGAGGCAATGGATCGCGACCGGACCAGCAAGGACAGCTTCACCGATCGGCTGAAGCGGGCCCAGGCAGTTGCAGCCGGTCAGCCGCGCAATGATCACAGCGCCGACGACATACTGGGATATGACGAGCACGGCCTGCCGCGGTGATCGCGATCGACACCTCGGCACTCGTCGCCCTGCTCTTCGGCGAGCCCGAAGCGGATCGCATCGCGGCGCTGCTGGACGAGACCGACACCGTGCTGATCGGCGCACCGACGGCACTGGAGTTTCGCATGGTGGTGCTCGGGCAATCGACCCGCGCGGCCGCAGACGCCGGCTCGGCGTTGATCGCCAAGCCGCCCTTCGTGATCGTGCCGTTCGGCGAGGATCACCTGCAGGTCGCCGCCGACGCGTTCGACCGTTTCGGCAAGGGACGTCATCCCGCCCGCCTGAACTATGGCGACTGCATGGCCTATGCGGTCGCCGCCCTTGCGGACTGCCCGCTGCTCTTCAAGGACGACGACTTCCGCCACACCGACGTGGCCGCCGCACTGGAATGAAGCCATCCCGTCAAACCCGTCATTCCGGCGAAAGCCGGAATCCATTGGGGCCTCCGTCTCGGCTCCTGCCGCGAGCGACCGGCGAATGGATCCCGGCTTTCGCCGGGATGACGGAGGTGGGGAACTCTCCCCACCTCCCCTCTTTCACTCCGCCGCCACCGCTTCGACGGTGTCGTTCAGCGGATGCGGCAGCCGGGTGAGCATTTCCTTCGGCACCACCTGCCAGAACTTGCCGATTTCGCGGTCCCAGTCCTCCAGCAGGCCTTTCGACCATTTGCTGTCGGTCTCCTCCGCATGGGCCTCGACCAGCGACCGGAGCTTGGCCTCCCAGTGGCTGGAGGCCAGCCGGTTCCAGGTGATGTTCTCCGGATTAGCGTGGCGCTCGAAACTGCCGTCGACATCATAAACGAACGCCATGCCGCCGGTCATGCCCGCGCCGAAGTTCATGCCGACGCGGCCGAGCACCACCGCGGTGCCGCCGGTCATATATTCGCAGCCGTTCGCGCCGCAGCCCTCGACCACCACGTCGGCGCCCGAGTTGCGCACCGCAAAACGCTCGCCCGCCTGGCCTGCCGCGAACAGCCGGCCCGAGGTGGCACCGTATAGTACGGTGTTGCCGATGATCGTGTTGTTCCACGACTCGATCGGCGAGCTGACCATCGGCCGCACCACGATGATGCCGCCCGACAGGCCCTTGCCGACATAGTCGTTGGCGTCGCCGAACACCTCGAGCGTGATGCCCTTGCAGAGAAACGCGCCGAGAGACTGGCCCGCGGAGCCGCGCAGCCGGACATGGACGTGCCCATCCTGCAGCGTCGACATGCCGAACTTGTTCGTGACCTCGGACGAGAGCCGCGTGCCCACCGCGCGGTGGGTGTTGCGCACCGAATAGGTGAGCTGCATCTTCTCGCCGCGCGCGAACACGGGTGCGGCATCCTTGATCATCTGCGCGTCGAGGCTGTCCGGCACGTCATTGCGGAAGGTGCTGAGGCTGAAGCGCCGCTCGGCATCGTCCGCGTCCACCTTGGCGAGGATCGGGTTGAGGTCGAGATCGTCGAGATGCTCGGCGCCGCGGCTGACCTGGCGGAGCAGCTCGGTGCGGCCGATCACGTCGTCCAGGCTCTTGCAGCCGAGCTTGGCGAGGATCTCGCGCACTTCCTCGGCAATGAAGGTCATCAGGTTGATGACCTTCTCCGGCGTGCCGACGAACTTGGCGCGCAGCTTCTCGTCCTGGGTACAGACGCCCACCGGACACGTGTTCGAATGGCACTGGCGGACCATGATGCAGCCCATCGCCACCAGGCTCAGCGTGCCGATGCCGAACTCCTCGGCGCCGAGGATCGCGGCGATGACGATGTCGCGCCCGGTCTTGAGCCCGCCATCGGTGCGCAGCTTGATGCGGCCGCGCAGGCCATTGAGCGTCAGCGTCTGGTTCACCTCGGACAGGCCCATTTCCCAGGGCGTGCCAGCGTATTTGATCGAGGTGAACGGCGAGGCGCCGGTGCCGCCATTGTGGCCGGCGACCAGGATCACGTCGGCATGGGCCTTGGCGACGCCCGCCGCGACGGTGCCGATGCCGGCCGAGCTGACCAGCTTGACGCACACCCGCGCGCGCGGATTGATCTGCTTCAGATCGTAGATCAGCTGCGCCAGATCCTCGATCGAATAGATGTCGTGGTGCGGCGGCGGCGAGATCAGCGTCACGCCCGGCGTCGCATGGCGCAGCTTGGCGATGAACTCGGTGACCTTGAAGCCGGGCAGCTGCCCGCCCTCGCCGGGCTTGGCGCCCTGCGCGACCTTGATCTCGATCTCGTCGCAGGCGTTGAGATATTCCGCGGTCACGCCGAACCGTCCCGAGGCGACCTGCTTGATCGAGGAGTTGGCGTTGTCGCCATTCTCGTAGGGCGTGTAGCGCGCCGAATCCTCGCCGCCTTCGCCCGAGACGGCGCGCGCGCCGATCCGGTTCATCGCGATCGCCAGCGTCTCGTGCGCCTCGGGGCTGAGCGCGCCCAAGGACATGCCGGGGGTGACGAAGCGCTTGCGGATCTCGGTGATCGCCTCGACCTGGTCGATCGGCACGCCGCTCTCGGGGAAGTTGAACTCGAGCAGGTCGCGCAAATACACCGGCGGCAGGTCCCGCACCCCGCGCGAGAAGGCGAGATAGCTCGAATAGCTGTCGTTCGAGACCGCGGTCTGCAGCTGGTGCATCAGCTGCGCCGAATAGGCATGCGCCTCGCCGCCCGCGCGCTGGCGGTAGAATCCGCCGACCGGCAGCGTCGCCACGCCCGCATCATAGGCCGCCTCGTGGCGCATCATCGCCGAGAGGTGGAGCGAGGCATAGCCTTCGCCCGAGATCTTGGCCGGCATGCCGGGGAACAGGTCGTTCACCAGCGCGCGGCTGAGGCCCACCGCTTCGAAATTATAGCCGCCGCGATAGGAGCTGATCACCGCGATACCCATCTTCGACAGGATCTTGAGCAGTCCCTCGTCGATCGCCTTGCGGTGGCGCTTCAGGCACTCGGCGAGGCTCAGCTCGCCGAACAGGCCGCGCGCGTGCCGATCGGCGATCGCGGCCTCGGCCAGATAGGCGTTCACCGTGGTCGCGCCGACGCCGATCAGCACCGCATAATAATGCGTGTCGAGGCACTCGGCGGTGCGGACGTTGACGCTGGCATAGGAGCGCAGCCCCCGGCGGACGAGGTGGGTGTGCACCGCCGCCGCCGCCAGCACGCCGGCGATCGCCGCCTTGTCGGGCCCGCTATGTTCGTCGGTGAGAAACAGTTCGGTGCAGCCGGCGCGGACGGCCTGCTCGGCCTCGTGGCGGATGCGCTTGATCGCGAGCTTGAGCGATTCGGGATCGCCATCGGCCGCGAAGGTGCAGTCGATTTCCGCCGCGCTCGACCCGAAATGCGCGCGCAACCGGTGCCAGTCGGCATTGGTGAGCACCGGGCTCTCCAGCACCAGCACCGGGCTGCCCGCGCCTTCGGTATCGAGGATGTTGGCGAGGTTGCCGAACCGCGTCTTGAGCGACATCACATAGCGCTCGCGCAACGGATCGATGGGCGGGTTGGTCACCTGGCTGAAATTCTGGCGGAAGAACTGGCTGATCAGCCGCGACTTGAACGAGATCACCGCGAGCGGCGTATCGTCGCCCATCGAGCCGATCGCTTCCTTGGCGGTCTCGACCATCGGCGCGAGGATCAGTTCCATGTCCTCGAGCGTCTGGCCGGCGGCGACCTGGCGGCGCGACAGCTCGGCGCGCTCATAATAGGTCTCGGCCGGCGCCGCGGGCAGGTCGTCGATCGACAGGAAGCCCTGCACCATCGAAGCGTAATCGGCCTCGCCGGCGATCTGGTCCTTGATCGCGCGGTCGTGGAGCAGCTTGCCCTCGTCGAGGTCCACCGCGATCATCTCGCCCGGCCCGAGCCGGCCCTTGGCGACGACGTTCGCCTCGGGCACCGGCACCATGCCGGTTTCCGACCCGACGATCAGCAGCCCGTCCGAGGTCTGGGTATAGCGCAAGGGGCGGAGCGCGTTGCGGTCCATGCCCGCCACCGCCCAGCGGCCGTCGGTCATCGCAAGTGCTGCGGGGCCGTCCCACGGCTCCATCACCGAGGCGAGATACTGGTACATCGCGGCGTGCGCCGGCGGCGTATCCTCGTCCTGCTGCCAGGCTTCGGGCACCAGCATCAGCTTGGCGGTGGGCGCGTCGCGGCCCGAGCGGCAGATCGCCTCGAACACCGCGTCGAGCGCGGCCGTGTCCGACGCGCCGGCCGGGATCACCGGCTTGATGTCCTCGCTCTGCTCGCCGAACGCGATGCTCGCCATCTTGATCTCGTGGCTGCGCATCCAGTTCTGGTTGCCGCGGATCGTGTTGATCTCGCCGTTATGCGCCAGGCAGCGGAACGGCTGCGCCAGCCACCATTGCGGGAAGGTGTTGGTGGAATAGCGCTGGTGGAAGATCGCGACGCGGCTCTCGAAGCGCGAATCCTTGAGGTCCGGGTAGAAGTCGGACAGCGATTCGGCGAGGAACAGGCCCTTGTAGATGATCGAGCGGCACGACAGCGAGCAGATGTAGAAGCCGCCCACCTGCGCCGCGATCACCCGCTTCTCGATGCGACGGCGGATCAGATAGAGCTGGCGCTCGAACTCGGCGGCGTCCATCGCGTCGGGCATCGGCCCGGCGATCATGATCTGCTCGATCTCGGGGCGCGTCGCCTGCGCCTTCATGCCGATCACCGAGACGTCGACCGGCACCTGGCGCCAGCCATAGATGGTGTAGCCCGCCTCGATGATCTCGCTCTCGACGATGGTGCGGCAGGTCTCCTGCGCGCCGAGGTCGGTGCGCGGCAGGAAGATCATGCCGACGGCGAGGCGGTTCGGCAGCACGCGGTGGCCGCTGCCGACGATCTGCTCGTCGAAGAAGCGCAAGGGGAGATCGACATGGATGCCGGCGCCGTCGCCGGTCTTGCCGTCGGCATCCACCGCCCCGCGGTGCCACACCGCCTTCAGCGCATCGATCGCCGACTGGACGACCCGGCGCGACACCTGACCGTCGGTCGCCGCAACCATGCCCACGCCGCAGGCATCGCCTTCATATTCGGGGCGGTACATGCCCTCACGGGCGAGGCGTTGGCGCTCGGCGGCCAGCTTGATGTCGTCCATTGTCTTCCTCGATCTTCCTTCGCGCGGGCCCCGTGGGCGCGCGGTGCTTACTTCTTGGCGGGCGGGGCGGACTTCGCGCCCAGCAGCTTCAGGATCTTCTCGCGCTCTTGCGGCGTCAGATCCTCGGCCTTGCGCGGCGGCGGGAGGTCCTTGGTGCCGGCTTGCGCCGCCTGCACCAGTGCCGGCATCTGCTTCATGATCTCCGGCATCGCCTCGGCCATGGTCTGCGCCATGTCCGGCCCCATCATCAGCTCCATCGAGCTGCGCGCATAATGGCTGCCCGCCGGCGTCGCGAAGAAGCGCTGGAGCGCCTGCAGCTCGGGCAGCGTATATTCGCGCGCATAGGCCCGGGCGAGCGCGACGCGCACCTTGGGCTCGAGCGTGGACATCAGCTTGCCCATCTCGCCCATCATCGACCGCATCATCCGCTGCTGGCGTTCCTGCCAATAGGGATCATAGATCTCCATCACCTCGCGCAGCGTCGTCTGGCCGAGCGCGGCAACCTCCGCCTCGCTCATCCCGCCCATCTGCGCGAAGTCGCGCATCTGAATCTCCGCGGCGGAGCCCACCATCGACTCCATCATGCGGTTGAAATTCCCGCCCAGCATCCGCTGGTACATGCCCTGCGGGATCAGCTTGTCCGCCAGCTCGCGCGCGACGGCGAGGCGCGCGGGATCGGGCGCGGCGGCGGCCGGTGCGGACGCCGCTGGGGGCTGGGTCTGCGCCAGCGCAGGGCTGGCGGCGGCGAGCAGCAGTGCGGTGGCGAGCGCCTTCATGCGACGCTCGCTTCGCGCTGTGCCGAGACCGGTGCCTTGGCCCGTGCCTTCATCCACGCATGCATATGCGCCGCGACGTCGCGACCATCCCGGATCGCCCACACCACCAGGCTCGCGCCGCGGACGATGTCGCCGGCGGCGAACACGCCGTCCATGCTCGTCATCATCGTCTTGCCGTCGGTGCGCAGCGTGCCCCAGCGGGTGACGCCCAGTTCCTCGGCGCCGAACAGCTTGGGCAGGTCTTCGGGCTCGAAGCCGAGCGCCTTGATGACGAGGTCGGCCGGCATCTGCAGCGCCCCGCCCGGATCGACCTCCGGTGCGCGGCGGCCCGAGGCGTCGGGCGCGCCGAGGCGCATCTTGGAGGCACGCACGCCGGTCACCTGCTCGGTGCCGTCGAACGCTTCCGGCGCGGAGAGCCAGACGAACTCGACGCCTTCCTCCTCGGCATTGGCGACTTCGCGCTGCGAGCCCGGCATGTTCGCCCGGTCGCGACGGTACAGGCACTTCACCGACGCCGCGCCCTGGCGGATCGCGGTGCGGACGCAGTCCATCGCGGTATCGCCGCCGCCGACGACCACGACATGCTTGCCGAGCGCGTTGAGGCTGCCATCGTCATAGGCTGGCACCGCGTCGCCGAAATTCTTGCGGTTCGACGCGGTGAGGTAATCGAGCGCGTCGACCACGCCCTTGGCGCCGACGCCCGGCGCCTTGATCGCGCGCGCCTTGTAAACGCCGGTGGCGACCAGGATCGAATCGTGGCGCTGGCGGAGTTCGCCCAGCGTCGCGTCGCGGCCGACCTCGAAATTGCGGTGGAAGACGATGCCCGCCTGCTCGAGCCGGTCGACGCGGCGCATCACCACGTCCTTCTCCAGCTTGAAGCCGGGGATGCCATAAGTGAGCAGCCCGCCCGAACGATCGTAGCGGTCGTAGACATGGACCTCATAGCCGTAGCCGCGCAGATATTCGGCGGCGGCGAGGCCCGCAGGTCCCGCGCCGATGATGCCGACCGACTGGCCGCGATCACGCCCGACCTGCACCGGCTCCACCCAGCCTTCGGCCCAGGCGGTGTCGGTGATGAACTTCTCGACCGAGCCGATCGTCACCGCGCCGTGGCCCGAGAATTCGATCACGCAATTGCCTTCGCACAGCCGGTCCTGCGGGCAGATGCGGCCGCAGATCTCGGGCATGGTCGAGGTGCTGTTGGATAGCTGGTACGCCTCCTGCAGCCGCCCCTCGGCCGTCAGGCGCAGCCAGTCCGGGATATGGTTGTGCAGCGGGCAGTGCACCGAACAATAGGGCACGCCGCACTGGCTGCAGCGGCCGGCCTGCGATTCCGCATCGGGCACCGCATAGCGCTCCGCGATCTCGCGAAAGTCTTCCGCACGCAGCTGGGCGGGGCGCTTGGCCGGATACGCCTGCGGGCGTCCGACGAATTTGAGCATGGGATCGTCAGCCATGCCGCCCCCCCTACAGGAGAGCGGCAGCGCAATAAAGACAGTAATACTTACCTATATGGGTTCAGAACCCGACTTTTCACCTTCCAAACACGAAAACCCACGTCGCAAAGGTCCGAAACGGCCTTATCGCATGGAAAGCCAAATCAGTGCGGCCGTTCCCGCAACAATGCGATAGAGCGCGAAGGGCGTGAAGCCATGCTTGCTCACGATGCCGACGAACCACTTGATCACCGCCAGCGCCACCACGAACGCGACGACGAAACCGACGCCGATCTCGCCCCAGCCGACGCCGCTGGTCGCCAGCATCTCCCGGTTCTTGAGCAGCTCAAGCGCGGTTGCGCCCAGCATCGTCGGGATGGCGAGGAAGAAGCTGAACTCCGCTGCCGTGCGCCGCTCGACGCCGAGCGACAGCGCGCCCATGATCGTCGCGCCCGAGCGACTGATGCCCGGCACCATCGCCAGGCACTGGACGAAGCCGATGCCGATCACGCGCACCATCGGGATCTCGGCGATGCCGTGGATCGTCGCCGACTTGACCAGCCGCTCGATGACGAGAATCGCGACGCCGCCGACGATCAGCGCCCAGGCCACCACCTTGGGCGCGCCGAGCAGCGCCTCGATATGCTTGTGGAGCGCGAGGCCGATCACCGCGGCGGGGATGAAGGCGATCAGCAGGTTGCGTACGAAGCGCAACGACACCGGGTTGAGCTTGAGCAGCCCGTCCAGCACCGCCCAGAAGGTGCGCCAGTAGAGCACCACCACCGCCAGGATCGCGCCCAGCTGGATGACGACGTTGAACATCGCCCAGCGCGCCGAATCATAGCCCATCAGCTCGCTGGCGAGGATCAGGTGTCCGGTCGAGGAGACCGGCAGGAACTCGGTAACGCCTTCGACGATGCCGAGCAGGATCGCCACCAGCAGCGTGGTCATGGAAAGGCTCCTTGCAGGGTCGCGCCGGGCGACCCCTGCAAGGCGCCGCCCGGCAGGGGGAATGGATCAGGCGGTCGCGCGGAAGCGGCTGAAGCGGCCCGCCTGGCGGAAGCGCACCAGCCAGCTCGGCGCCACCGTCGCCATCGGCGTGGGCGTAACGCCCAGCGCGGCGAGGCCCTCGGCACCCGCCGGCACGACATTGTCGGCCTGCAGCATCGCGAACTGGTCGCGGGTGATCGGCGTGCCGGGCAGCGCGGCGATCAGACCGCTAAGCGAATCGGGCAGTTCGACGAAATGCGGCTTGCGGCCGATCGCGCCGGCGATCCAGTGGAGCAGCGCCGACATGCTCAGCACGTCCGGGCCGCCCAGCGTATAGGTCTTGCCGCCATGCGTCGCCGGATCGGCGAGCGCCGCCGTCACCGCCTGCGCGACGTCGGCGACGAACACCGGCTGGAACCGGGTCTCGCCGCGCACGATCGGCACGATGTTCAGCGGCGCACCGGCGATCATGCCCGCAAAGCGGTTCACGAACGCATCCTCGCGGCCGAACACGATCGAGGGACGCAGAATGGTTGCACCCGGGAAGGCGGCGAGCACGGCCTGCTCGCCGGCCGCCTTGCTGCGGCCATAGGCGGAGGGCGAGCCGGCATCGGCACCGAGCGCCGAGATGTGCACCAGCGCGCCGGCACCCGCGGCCTTGGCCGCCTCGGCGACGTTGCGCGCACCCTGGACGTGGACCTTGTCGAAATCGCCCGCGAGGATGCCGACGAAGTTCACCACCGCGTCGCTGCCCTGCAGCGCACGGGCGAGCGTCTCGGGCTTGGTGATGTCGCCGACGACAAGCTGGGTCTGGCCCAGATTCCCCTGGGTCTTGATAAACCAGGCGTCGCGGGGCTTGCGCTCGACGACGCGGACGCGCGCGCCGGCGGCGAGCAGCTCCTGCGCCACGTAGCGGCCGAGGAAGCCCCCACCGCCGATCAGGGTTACCAGCCTGTCCTTCATCTTCCGCCTCTTGCCTCGCAAACGTGCGGCCCCAATGCCGTGCGGACGGCTAAACGGCAAGCGCGACGCGAAGTCCATTATTTTTCGCAAAAAGTGTTTGACACCCCCCGCAAACCTCCACTAGAGGCGCCGGCCTACCCCGTGCCCAGATGGCGGAATTGGTAGACGCACCAGCTTCAGGTGCTGGCGATCGCAAGGTCGTGGAGGTTCGAGTCCTCTTCTGGGCACCACTTCCCCCGATAGGGGCGAAGGCAAAGAATCTGGATCTACCAACGATGTAGCGCCGCAGTCTTTCGACTGACGGCGCTTCCTCGCGTCCGCTGTACAAGCGCAAGGCCCCCGCACGCTTGGCTGCCGGGGCCGAAGCAACGCTCAGCGGCTCGGCGAGGCGCTGGTCGCCGGGGGCGGCGGGGCTACCGCGCCTTGGGGC
>NZ_QQWY01000089.1:0-2296 GCF_003950455.1 Sphingomonas sp. ABOLE | reverse complement strand
GCTCCTCGAGCCCATCGGCAACATCCCGCCTGCCGAAGCCGAAGCGAACTACTATGCTGCCGCTGAGCAGATCGTTATGGCGGCGTGACTCACATCTAATGGCCTCCGGCAAACCCGGCGCGGTTCATGGCTTCTTTGGACCCGACCGAACGCCAGGACGTCGATTTGCTTTTGGGGGTATTTTCTGGGGTAATCGCCGCAACCCCAGCGGAGTACCCCCAGATGGCGCTCAAGGAACTCGAAGTCCGCTACGCGACCAAGCGGCAGAAGGACTACATAGTCGGCGACGATCGCGCTTATGCCGTCCAGATCGAGCGCCTTCGGGCGCGGAATGTTCGGCCTAGGCGCCGTTGCCGTCGGCGTCGATGATGAAGGTTTTGCCCGGCACGTCCATTGCGGTAGGCTCGACGGGCGCCGCGCCGCCGGGCTGGAACACCGGATGCGAGACCCGGCCGACATGCCAGAGCTGCATGACGATCCGCCCGCCCTCGGCATGGACGGCGTCGGCGACCTTGCGCCAGCCGCAGTTCGAAGAACGAGGTCCACATCGGTTCAGAGAGCTTTGTTGCTCGAGCGCCGGGCCTGGTTTGCCCGTCCTGGAACATTGAAGTCCTTGCCGCATGATCGTCTGTCGATCTCCTTGTCGGGGCTGTCGGCCCCTAAGCGCTCGCCGCTTCGCGCTTTTGTGGGGGCAAGCGCGTCACGCCATCCGGTAATTCTGTTCGCGCGTCATCATCGCCCAGATCATGCGCGCCATTTTGTTGGCCAGCGCGACGGCCGCCACCATGCGCGGCTTGCGCCCCAGCACGCGGCCGAGCCAGTTGTCGGGCAACACGCCGCGCCGGATGATCCAACGGATCCTGTTCATCGCGCCAACGATCAACAGCTTGCGGATATCGGCCTGGCCCATCTTGCTTACGCCGCCGAGCCGGGTCTTGCCGCCGGTCGATCGCTGTCGTGGGACCAAGCCGAGCCACGCGGCGAAGTATCGGCCGCTGGCGAAGGCACGCAGATCGGGTGCGAATGCCATTATCGCGCCCGCGGTCACCGGGCCGACTCCCGGCACTGTGCAGAGCCGACGCATCGCGTCGTCGACCTTGGTCGCGGCGCGCAGCTTGAAGTGCAGGTCGTCGATCTTTTGCGTGAGCACCGCGATCTGGTCGAGGTAAAGACGAACGATATCGCGCACAGCGTCAGGCAGATCGGTCGCATCGTCGTCGATCATGCCAGCGACGGTCTTGAGACCTGTCGGCCTTGGCCAACGACGAGGCCGAACTCGCCAAGATGTCCCCGCAGAGCGTTGATCAGTTGGGTGCGCTGCCCGACGAAAGACTGGTGGGTCCGGAATGCGACGGCGCGGGCCTGATGCTCCGCGCTCTTGACCGCCACGTAATGTAGGTTCGGCCGCAGCGCGGCTTCGGCGATCGCAGCCGCGTCCGCCGCATCGTTCTTCTGTCGTTTGACGAACGGCTTCACGTAGATCGGCGGGATCAGCCGCACCTCGTGGCCAAGGCCTTGCGCAAACCGTCCCCAGAAATGGCTCGTCGCGCACGCCTCCATCGCCACGATGCAGGGTGTCTGCTCGCGCAGAACCGCCTCGAGCTTCACGCGCGAAACCATCCGGTTAAATAGAACCGCCCCTCCCGCGGCGGTCGCGCAGACCTGGAAGCTGCGCTTGGCAAGTTCGATCGCGAGAATGTGAACGTCGGTCATGTGCTCCTCCATCTCCAGCGCAGCGTCGCGCGGGTCAGGCATCATACGATGCCGGATGAAGGGGGCATCCACCTCATCAGTTCAACCGGTGTAAAGGATTCCATGGCGAAGCAATTTGCCTGCCTCCGGACATGTTCACCATAAATGAGTCTACAAGAAGCAAAAGAGTGGTCTGAAAATGTCAGCTTATCAGTAATTATACTTATAGGGATGTACAACGGGTAAGGGCTTGCGATGAGATTTGAGGTGCCGTCTTCCACCGCCTTAAAAGATGCGAGCGCTTTGCGCGCGGGGTTAATGCAGGCGCTTGATTCGGAAGGCACTGTCGAACTCGACCTGGCCGCAGTGCAAGAGGCGGATCTAAGCTTTCCCCAGCTCATCTTGGCGTTGCGCATAAGCGCCGCGGAGGCAGGAAAGTCCCTTCGCCTGCGCAGCCCCGCCCCTGCGGCGGTTGCCGCGCTGCTGGAGCGTGCCGGTTTTCTCGCCGCAGCCACCCCCCAAGATCTCGACTTCTGGTTTCACGGAGAACGTGCCCAATGACCGCCTCGATCCTCACCGTCGATGATTCGCCCAGCCTGCGTAT